>NZ_JAUBPT010000222.1:0-10683 GCF_036700905.1 Microcoleus sp. S13_C3
CCCGCCCGTCCTTTTTGGACGGGCGGGACGCCCATCCCACTTTCAAGAGTGGAAGTTATTTAATTCTCATTCCTAAGTGAAAATTTAACGGATATAGCTAAAATTGATAACGTTCCAAGAAGACTTGGCATTCTACAGACATGGGGGACAAATTATAACTTAATCACATTTGTCAATCCGTAATTTTACTGAAAATACTGCTTATTTAGGAGTGGAAAATTGGCGATTTGGGGGTATGTGGGCATAAATATGGCGCGAGACATGATTACTCGATCGCCCCAATCTAAGTTCTCCACCCCCAATCTGAGTAAATGCTGAGCATAATTGCTGATTGACACACGCTTCCCTAGCTGATGTTGTCACCAATATTCTACCAATAGGATTGATTAGGAATAGAATTGATGAGCAATAGAAATACTTGGCGATACATCCGAAGAATTAAGGGAAATAGTGTCGCAAGGGATACATATATCGCAGATTGAAAGCCTAATGGTCGCGCTACTGAACGTTTTCTTCAGTACCAAAATTGGAGGCAACGAAAACCTTGCGATCGCCCCATTGGAAAGAAGTTCTAGAATTATAGCTGAAATGCACGATCGAACATGAGCAAATTCCCACCAGAGAAAACCCAACCGCCACAGCAAAAGAGCGCAACAGCACAGGCATTGCGACAGGCTCACTTCGAGGCTTTTTTTGCTGGTGCCAACGCCGGAATGGTGATTTTTGACCGCCAACTCCGCTACGTCCAAATAAACGAAGTTCTGGCAGAGATCGATGGCATTTGTGTGGCAGACTATATTGGTCGGTCGCTGCCTGAAATGCTGCCAGAATTGGCTCCGACTCTGGAACCGATGCTGCAAGGCATTCTGGATACGGGCCAGCCGATACTTGAGTGTGAAGTAGTGGGTGAAACGGCGAAAGAACCAGGCATCATCCGCTACTGGGAAACATCTTACTATCCTTTGCGGGATGAAAATGGCATCATTTTTGGTATTGGTGGGATTGTAATTGAAATTAGCGCTCGCAAGCGGGCAGAACAAAAGCAGGCACGACTGACGGCAATTTTGGAAGCAACTTCCGACTTAGTAGGAGTTGTGGATGTGACTGGGCATAGTGTCTATCTCAACAAAGCCGGACAGGAAATGCTGGGGATGTCCCCAGAGGAAGCACGATCGCCATTTACTATAGATTCTGTATTAGCTCCCTCGGCAAAAGCAAAGTTCCACAATGAAATAATTCCCACCGCCTTGCGAGAGGGTAGGTGGGCTGGTGAAATCCTATTTTTGTCACGGGATGGGGAAGAAATTCCAGTCTCCCAGGTTTTGATCGTTCACAAAACGGAAGCGGGGGAAGCCGAGTTTATCTCCACTATTGTGCGGGATATTCGCGATCGCAAAAAAGCAGAGGAAGAACGGCAATTGCTTGTTACAACGATCGAGAACAGCCGTGACTTTATTAGCGTTGCCTCAATGGATGGTCGCCCTCTACTCGTGAATCAGGCTGGTCTGGATTTGGTCGGACTCAGTAGTTTGGAGGAAGCCAGAACCAAACACATTACCGACTTCTTCATGGCAGAAGATTTGGACTTTGTACAGCAGTCTATTATGCCTGCAATAATGCAAGAGGGAAGTTGGCGGAGTGATTTCCGCTTCAGACATTTCGTGACAGGTCAACCCATCGCCGTAGATTACACCCTATTTCTGATTAAACATCCAGAGACTAATGAACCCGTAGGGATTGCCACTATTACACGGGATATTCGCGATCGCAAAAACGCAGAAGATGCCCTCAAACAAAATGAAGAACGATTTCGTTCTTTGATCGAAGCTACCGCTCAAAGTATTTGGATCGCTAATACTGAGGGCGAATTAGCCAGCGAACAACCTACTTTAGGTGCATTTACAGGACTGACATTTGATGAGTACAAGGGATGGGGCTGGCTAGACACGATCCACCCAGACGATCGCGCTCATGTTGCTAGTATCTGGTCGGCTGCCGTGGCCAATCGCTCGCTCTATGAAGATGAATTACGTATGCGCCGCTATGACGGCGAATATCGGTACATGAGTTGTCGTGGTATACCAATTCTGAACGCGGATGGTTCAATTCGGGAATGGATTGGAGCTAATACAGATATTACCGATCGCAAACAAGCTGAAGAAGCTCTGCGCGAACAGCAAGCTGTGCTGCGCGATCGCAACGTCTTGCTGAGCTCGATTTTGGAAAGTACGCCCGACATAATTGTGGTTAAAGACCGGGAAGGTCGATATGTTGCCCTTAATTCCTTTGTGGCAAACTTCTTCTTTCACGGTAAATCCATAGAGGAGATTGTGGGTAAAGATGATTCGGAACTGATGCCCCCTGCTGCCGCCGTTCCAATCATGGCAAAAGACCGCGAGATTATGGAAGCAGGCACTACTGAAACCTACGAAGAAGAAATTTCTAATGGTGAGACCAGCAATTATTTTTTAACCACAAAAGCCGCTTGGCGGGACGGTCAAGGCAATATTCTCGGTATTATCGCAATAGCACGAAACATTAACGATCGCAAACAAGCTGAAGAAGCTCTGCGCCAACAGCAAGCTGCGCTGCGCGATCGCAACGTCTTGCTGAGCTCGATTTTGGAAAGTACGCCCGACATAATTGTGGTTAAAGACCGGGAAGGCCGATATGTTGCCCTTAATTCCTTTGTGGCAAAATCCTTTTACGGTAGATCCATTGAGGAAATTATCGGTAAAGATGATTCGGAACTCCTTCCCCCGGAGGCCGCCGTTGCAATAATGGCAAAAGACCGCCAGATTATGGAAGCAGGCATTACTGAAACCTACGAAGAAGAGGTTTTCAATGGTAAAGAGAATACTTCTTTTTTAACCACAAAAGCCCCTTGGCGGGACGCTCAGGGCAATATTCTCGGCCTGATCGCCATAGCACGAAACATTAACGATCGCAAACAAATGGAAGCAGAATTGCGCGATCGTAATGCACTGCTAAACTCTATTTTGGAAAGTACACCAGACTTCATTGTCGTTAAAGATCGGGAAGGGCGTTATGTGGCCGTTAACTCCAATGTGGCAAACTTCATGGGTCAGCCCATTGAGGAAATCATCGGCAAAGATGATTGGGAATTCCTACCGCATGAGAGTGAGAGTGTCCGTGCAATTATGGCAAAAGATCGCCAAGTGATGGCAACAGGAATCGCTGAGACTTACGAGGAAGAGGTCTCTCAGGGTGAGACCACCGCGACCTTTTTCACTACCAAGACTCCTTGGCGGGATGCTAAGGGCAATATCCTCGGCATTATCGCCATATCACGAGATATTAGCGATCGCAAACAAGCCGAAGATGCTATAAAACAAAGCGAAGAACGCTATAGATCGCTAATCGCTGCTACGTCCCAAATGGTCTGGATAACGGATGCTCAAGGGCGATGTCCAGATTTACCGACTTTCAGAGCTTACACCGGACAAACCGTAGACGAAGTGGTTGGTTTTGGCTGGTTAGATGCAATTCACCCAGACGATCGCGAACCAACTGCTCAGGTGTGGATGGAAGCAGTGCAAACGAAAACCCTGTATGAAATAGAATATCGAATCCGGGGAGCGGATGGAAACTATCGTTATTTTCAAGCTAGAGCCGTGCCAATTCTGAATGAAGATGGCAGCATCCGGGAGTGGGTTGGCACTTCCAGCGATATCCACGATCGCAAACAAGCGGAAGATGCTATCAAACAAAGCGAAGAACGCTATCGATCGCTAATTGCGGCTACGTCCCAAATTGTCTGGACAGCGGATGCTGAAGGAAGATGCCCAGATGTACCGACTCTGAGAGCTTACACCGGACAAACCGAAGCTGAGGTGGTTGGTTCTGGCTGGTTAGATGCAATTCACCCGGACGATCTCGAACGAACGAATCAGGTGTGGATGGAAGCAGCGCAAACGAACAGCCTGTATGACATAGAATATCGACTCCGCGGAGCGGATGGAAACTATCGTTATTTTCAAGCTAAAGGGGTGCCAATTGTGAATGAAGATGGCAGCATCCGGGAGTGGGTTGGCACTTGCACCGATATCCACGATCGCAAACAAACAGAAATCGTACAGACAAAAGCCAGGGAAGCCGCAGAAGCAGCTAGTCGGGCCAAAAGTGAATTCCTTGCCAACATGAGCCATGAATTGCGGACTCCCCTTAATGGCATCATGGGGTACGCGCAGATTCTTCAGCGTTCCAAAGTGTTGAATGAAGAAGAGCGATCGCGCATTGATGTCATTTATCAGTGCGGTTCGCATTTACTGACGTTAATCAATGATATTCTCGATTTGTCGAAGATTGAAGCACAGAAAGTGGAACTAATGCCCACCGATTTTCATTTCCCGGCGTTCCTGCAAGGTGTAGCAGAGATGTGTCGCATCCGAGCTGAACTTAAAGGAATTCACTTTCATTTTCCCTCAAGCCCCGAACTCCCGATCGGTATTCATGCGGATGAAAAACGCTTGCGCCAAGTGTTAATTAATCTTTTAAGCAACGCTATTAAATTTACGGATGAGGGTAGTGTTACTTTTATAGTCAGTTTTGCCACAGAAGGAAAAATTCGCTTTGAAATACGCGATACAGGTACCGGCATTGCACAGGATCAACTCCAAGCTATCTTTCAGCCCTTCGAGCAGGTAGGCGATCGCAGACGGCAGACGGAAGGCACCGGGCTGGGATTGGCAATTAGCCAAAGGATTGTAGAACTAATGGGCAGTACCATTCAGGTTCAAAGTGAGATGAATGTTGGCAGTATTTTCTGGTTTGATGTTAGTCTGCCTCAAGCCGATGAATGGGTGAAAACGTCTCAAATAGACCATCACGGGCAGATTATCGGCATCAAAGACCGCCAACCTAAGATTGTGGTTATTGATGACAAATGGGCTAACCGTTCGGTAATTAACAATTTGCTCAGTCCGATCGGCTTTGAGGTGTTTGAAGCGAACGATGGGCTGGAAGGCTGGGAAAAAATTCTAGAGGTGCAGCCAGATTTAATTGTTACCGACCTATTAATGCCCGAACTCGATGGCTTCGAGGTGATTAAGCGGGTTCGAGAATCGGAAAATTTCAAAGACACCGTTATTATTGTCTCTTCTGCTAGCGTATTTGAAACCGATCAATACAGAAGTTTAGAGGCAGGAGGCAACGCCTTTATTCCAAAACCTATTCAAGCAACTGAACTCCTGCAAAACTTACAACAGTATCTTGATTTGGAATGGGTTTATGAAGCTAATGAAGAGTCACTGGCGAGAGCCTCAGACAACGATGAGCTAATTGCCCCGCCAGCTAAAGAAATGGAAATGCTATACGAGCTGGCTATGAAAGGAAATTTCCTAGAAATAGTTAAACAGGCGGTATTACTTGAAGAAATAGATCCCAAATACATTCCCTTTGCTAAAAGATTGCATCAGATGGCAAAGGACTTTCAAGACGAAGAGATTTTAACGTTTATTCAGTCCTACAAGTAAGGTTTATGAATTCAGAAATTCAAGCAAATGGTACGATTCTTATAGTTGATGACAATTCAGCTAACTTAGGTGTCTTATCTGATGCCTTAAGCCAAGAAGGATTTGAAGTTCGGGTCGCGAAATCTGGCAAGATGGCACTAGAGCGAGTCAAATATGCTCTACCGGATCTAATCTTGTTAGATGTCATGATGCCAGAGATTGATGGATTTGAAACCTGTCGTCGATTACAGGCTAATCCAGAAACTAAACAGATTCCCATTATATTTATGACTGCGCTCTCGGATACGGCTAATAAAGTTGAAGGGTTTAAGCTTGGGGCTGTAGATTATATTACCAAACCCTTCCAACAGGAGGAAGTATTAGCTCGCGTCAAGCTGCATTTAAAGCTTCATGTTCTAGCTGACAAATTAGAAGAAAAAAATACCTTATTGGAGGAAAAAGTTTTAGAAGTCAGCCAAGCCTACGGTGATTTACAACAAATGCAACTTAAGTTAATCCAAAGCGAGAAAATGTCCGGCTTAGGGCAAATGGCGGCTGGGATTGCTCATGAAATAAATAACCCTATAAATTTCATTTCTGGCAATCTGGGTTATGCCCAAGAGTACGCTCATAACTTACTAAAAATTATACATCTCTATCAAGAAGATTATGTAAATCCCACGCCTCGGATTCAAGCAGCAATGGATGAAATAGAACTGGAATTTGTGGAGGAAGATTTTATCAAAGTTCTTAACTCAATCAACTTAGGAACCCAGCGCATCCAGGAGATTGTCAAGTCTATGCGAATCTTTTCTCGCCTCGATGAGGCAGAGGTGAAAGCTGTAAATATTCATGAAGGAATTGATAGTACACTCACCATCCTGCATCATCGTTTAAAAGCAAGACCAGAGCATCCTGAGATTGAACTAATAAAAAAGTACGGTCAGCTTCCACCAGTAGAATGCCATGCCGGACAATTAAATCAAGTGTTCATGAATATTATTTCCAATGCCATTGATGCTTTAGATGAAGCGAATCAGCAGCGTTCTTTTGCAGAAATCCAACAACACCCGAACCGTATTCAAATTTCTACAAAAGTAATTGACGAGAATTGGGTTGCTATTCATATTAGTGACAACGGTAGGGGAGTTTGCGAAACTTTAAAGCCGAAACTATTTGACCCTTTTTTTACCACCAAACCTATCGGTAAAGGAACTGGATTGGGGTTATCTATCAGTTACCAAATTATCGTTGAAAAGCATGGCGGCAGATTATACTGCCAGCCTGGATTAGGAAAGGGAATAGAATTCGTCATTGAAATTCCTATTCGGCAGCAAGCTTGTAAAGCTGCTTAGGATCGCGAATTAAATAACTTACAATTTTAATTGTTATTGTGGGATGGGCGTCCCGCCCGTCCAAAAAGGATGGGCGGGACGCCCATCCCACAAACTTGTGGAAGTTATTTAATTCTCATTCCTTAGTTTCCCGGTGCAATGTCTATTACGAACTTTTGTTAATTTCTCGCTGACAGCGGGGACGACAAGGTGTTCCTGTGCAAATAAAGCCTGCAGGCATATTTTTAAAGACGCTGCTGCGAGCTCCAATTAACGCATTTGCACCGATTTCTACACCAGGGCCAATGAAGCAGTCGGCGGCAATCCAAACGCCGTTATTAATGATAATAGATGCTGTGATTAAGCCAAAGGCTGGGTCTTGAGGGTCATGAGTGCCGGTGCAGAGGTAGCTTTTTTGAGAAATGACGCAGTGTTTGCCGATCGCAATTCGATCGAGACTGTAAAATACAACATCATCTCCGATCCAACTGTAGTCTCCGATTGCAATTTTCCAAGGATAGGTAAAACGAGCCGTGGGGCGAACGATCGCACCCCGACCTATTTTCGCTCCAAATAACCGCAGCAAGCCGCTTCTGATGCCGTTAAAAGGGTGTGGAGTGAGAGGAAATGCGATCGCCTGCACGAACCACCAAACCAAAATTAGCCAACCAGGCTTTCCTCGATCGAACTTTGATTGATCGTAGCGGCGCAAATCAACTAAAGATTCGCCTGTCAAAGTATTTGCGTGATTGTCGCTAATTGGACGATCGTTTATTTGAGAATTTGGGGAATTTGCGATCGGATTTTCCGGATCTTGGTGGGGATTTGGTATATAATCGGTCATTGATAGTTAATTTAATGTTTAATTTAAAATCGAGTTTAACCTTAAGGACTGCTGCATGACATTTCTAGTTAGGGACAATTTTGACTCGGAAAACGCCAAGGATATCGCACAATGCGAGAAGACAAATCCCAGAATTGGCAAAGTGCGACTTTTACAAACAGCATTGGTACTGCTTAGCAGCTTTTTTGTAGCAGAGTTAATCGCCGCACTTAATTCTCATAGTTTGTCCCTATTAGCAGATGCGGGTCACGTTTTTTCAGATGTAGCAGCTTTAGCAATAACTTTGACAGCGACTTGGTACTCCTCAGTCAAACGCAAAAGTAAATCCGTAGATTGTGCGATCGAATTGAGTTCGGGTACTATTCTTAAGAACAGGCAAGATGCCTGTTCCACAAACAGTGAATTGGCTGGTGGGGTGGGCATCCTGCCCGCCCGTAAAAAGCTAGTATTGAGATCGGGCAGTATTCTCAAGAACAGGCAAGATGCCTGTTCCACAAACAGTGAATTGGCTGGTGGGGTGGGCATCCTGCCCGCCCGTAAAAAGGTAGTTGAGAATGGTGCAATATCTGCGATCGCACAATCGCCAATCCCTGAACGAGGAGAAATCATTGCTGCTTTAATTAATAGTATCAGTTTAGTAGCGATCGCCCTTTGGATTGCCGCCGAGTCGATCGGCCGTTTGCAGTCCCCAACCCCCGAAGTAGAAGGGCTCCCGATGTTAATTACCGCCATAGTCGGTTTAAGCATCAACTCGATTAATGCTTGTTGCTTGCATTCCTGCTGTCACGGCGACTTGAATCTCAAAAGCGCCTTTCTGCACGCAGTCGCGGACATTTTTTCGTCGGTTGGAGTAATTTTAGCGGCGATCGCCGTTGCGTGGCTACACTGGAATTGGGCTGACGGCTTAATTAGCTTGCTAGTCTCTGCATCAATTATTTTATTAACTCTACCGCTGCTAATAGAAAGCATCGAATTGCTGCTGGGAAAAGTATCAGCAATATCCGCCAGTCAACAGCCTTGTGATTGCGAAAAAGTGAGCGCAGAAAAATTGCTGTTCCCATCCCTCGAAGAACTTATTAAATAACATCTCTTCATCTGCGTATATCCGCGTAGATTCCCTGAGATATGCAGTTAAAATACCTAAGTAATTAACAAGGGCGATATCTAGATTGTAAAGATAGCGTAAACCTTATTATGTCCTCATGGCAAAGATCCGACTTTTCCGACTTTAAGATCCGACTTTTCCGACTTTACAAAGGCAGGGGCCCGAAGCAATGATAGAGATAGGGAAAGTGAACCCACGATGTCTAGATTGTAAAGATATCGTAAATCTGGATGTTGTGTTGCGAAAGGTTAAATAAAAATATGTTATAAAAGATATGTCTGTGGTATGATACATTTAAGTTGCATCTAAGTTAAAAAAAACCATTCCAACGCGAGGTCAGTGAAAGTTCACTTCAGATCGGGATTACCTCGCTCACGTTCTACTTTGCTGGCGGCTTTATTGCGCCAAAATCCGAGTTTCACGCTGCTATGACTTCCCCTATTGGGGGCGCAAGTCGATCGAATGCTGTCAGCCGTGAGCGAAGACAATCAGTTTTCCACGTTTATTTCCCGTGAAAAAGGCGAACGGGCTAACAATTGTACCGATCGATCGATTTGAGCAATAAGACTAATAAATTATTCAGTCCTATGCAAGAGCACTTAAGCTTTGAGGCGGGGGTTTCAACCTCGGCCAGACTTGGATGTAAACGATACATATAAAGGATTTCAGCAATTATGAACTTATCAACTATGAACAAGCAAATTATTTTCGTAGACTCCTCTGTACAAGATTATCAAAGCCTGATCCAAGGCATCGATCTCGCTCAAATTGTGATTTTAAATGAAAATTCCAGCGCGATCGACCAAATTACTAACGCCTTGGCAGATCAAAAAGATATTGAAGCAGTTCATATAGTTTCTCACGGCAGCGAAGGCAGTTTAAAACTCGGTGCTGACGTACTCAATGACAATAACCTAGAAACTTTCAGCGATCGGCTAAAACAGTGGGGAAATGCCCTGACAGCAAATGGCGATATCCTACTTTATGGCTGCGATGTAGCAGCCGGAGAAGTTGGAGAAAACTTCGTAAAGCGCCTGAGTGAAATAACCGGGGCGGATGTGGCAGCATCCACCAACAAGACCGGTAATGCAGCACTAGGGGGCGACTGGGAATTGGAAAAAACAACAGGGGCGATCGAAGCCTCCCTTGCCTTGTCCAGCGAAGCAATGGCAACCTATGCTGGTGTTTTAGCCCCAGCCGTTCAATTTAATCTCACATCAGTATTCGATAGCGATGTCATTAGCAACTACACGGGAGGATTCTCAGACAGCACACAAAACGGACTGAGTACCTTGAATCAAACCCTAATCACTCAGTCCTTTGCAACGTTTAAAAACGCTGCGACTGGCAACGGTTTACCCGACAACGGCTTTTTCGCAGCAAATGCCTACCATCCCGACGTTCAGCTAGGCTACAACAACACCAATAACGGCAACAACGCCAAAGTTATTACAACTAACGGCACATCCTTTAACTTTGCTGTTACGCCCAACCAGTATTCAGAAATCCACCTGTTCGCCACCAGTACAAATGGGGACGCTGGGATGCAGGTGACATTTAACTATAGCGATGGCACTACTGGGCCAGGCACAGCCACAGTTCCCGACTGGTTTAATGAAATTACCGAAACATCGTCCCGTTACTATCTAATCGACGGAATGGACATTGATCTAATAGGAAATTATCAGGATGCCAATGATCCTGCCATATTCGGGTTCATGTTCAATCCCAACCCAGCCAAAACGCTGCAAAGCATTACCGTCACTAAAACAAGCGGTACCGCCGCTAATAATTATCTGGGAGTTTTCGGAGCCACAGGTTTTTTAGAAACCACACCGCCCACCGTCAGCCTGACTTCCGCCGCCGCCGCCACCGTCACCGCAGCGTTTCCCGTCACCGCCACCTTCAGTGAAAGCACAACCAACT
>NZ_JAUBPT010000223.1:0-10657 GCF_036700905.1 Microcoleus sp. S13_C3
TGTTGGTAAAACCCGCCCCTACAATTGGGATAAATTTTGGTTGGGTGGGGGCGGGTTTAGGAGATTATGGGTTTGAGTCAATTATTGTTGGTAAAACCCGCCCCTACAATTGGGATAAATTTTGGTTGGGTGGGGGCGGGTTTAGGAGATTATGGGTTTGAGGCAATTATTGTTGGTAAAACCCGCCCCTACAATTGGGATAAATTCTGTTCTATAAAATCATGTCTAATTCACTGTTAATCAATTTGTCCTTCTTAACACCCGAACCAACTGGAATCGGGACTTATGCCGCTAATATTTTCCCAGAACAGCAACAGCTAGAACCAACATTACTGACTTCCCAGCAAATTGAAAATTATACTTGCTATCAAATCCCCGAAACTCTGACACCGGCTCGAGGGCCGAAAGGACAAATTAACAGGCTGCTGTGGACTCAATTTGAGTTACCTAAAATTTACAAAAAATTGCATTCCAGCCTGATATTTTCCCCCATTCCCGAAGCACCTTTGTATTCCGGATGCCGCTACATCGTCACAGTTCACGATTTAATTCCTTTGCGATTTCCCCAACGGTTTTCTCGATTAACAGCTTATTTTCGGTACTACATACCGCAGGTTTTGCGGCAAGCAGAACACATTATTTGCGATTCTCAAGCAACGGCGGCAGATGTTGCTAAATTTTTCCATATTCCGTCTAAGAAAATGAGCGCAATTCCCCTAGCTTGCGATAATATTAATTTTAGATATCTCGACTTGCCAGCCAAAAATTATTTTCTTTATACCGGCAGACACGATCCTTACAAAAACTTGGAAAGATTAATTGCTGCATTTGCGAGTTTGCCCGATCGCGCAAATTACGAATTGTGGCTAGCTGGGCCTCCCAATGCCTACACGCCGCAGTTGACAGCACAAGTTGAAGAATTAGGTTTACAATCTTTGGTAAAGTTTCTCGGTTACGTTCCCTATTCTCAATTGCCCGTACTGATGAATCAGGCGATCGCCCTAGTTTTCCCTACACTTTGGGAAGGATTCGGCTTACCAATTTTAGAAGCAATGGCTTGCGGCACACCCGTCATCACATCCAACCTGTCATCGATGCCAGAAGTAGCCGGAGATGCCGGATTATTAGTCAATCCTTACAACGTCGGAGAAATAGCCGAAGCCATGCAAACAGTAGCCACAGATTCACAAGTGCGATCGAACTTAAAAACTGCTAGTTTAGCCAGATCATCTCAATTTAGCTGGCACAAAACCGGAAAAGCAACAGCCAACATCTTACAAAAATACCTTTAAATCTTCCCTCTCTTCCTTTCTCCTCTCTGCGTCCTCTGCGCCCTCTGCGGTTAAACTCACATCTTGCAGCATTGTCAGCAACAGGCTTTCCGGCCTGTTCCACAAGAAAATTTATCTTTTGTGGAACAGGCCGGAAAGCCTGTTCCTAAAAAGCTAATTGAGAATGGTGCAATATCTCAGGTTAAATAAAAAAAATTCCAGCCCAAAACCGCAATCTACATATTATCCCATGCCCAATCCCCAATCCAACCTGCTCATCAACCTCTCCTTCCTAATTTCCAAACCAACCGGCTTAGCCATCTACGCCAAAAACCTATTTCCCCACCTAAAATCTCTCAACCCAACATTACTAACAGCAGAAAAAATTCCCAATAACAACTGCTACCAAATCCCCGCAAACCTAACACCAGAACAAGGAACAAAAGGACACATCAACCGATTGCTGTGGACACAAACCAAACTCCCCAAAATTTACAAACAGCTAAAATCTAACCTATTATTTTCCCCAATTCCCGAAGCTCCTCTATTTGCAGGTTGCCGCTATATAATTACAGTACATGACTTGATAGCGCTGCGATTTCCCCGTCGCTTCGATCCTCTGACACCTTACCACCGCTATTACATTCCCCAAGTGCTGCGGCAGGCTCAACACGTCATCTGTGACTCGGAATCAACTGCCAAAGATATCGCTAATTTTTGCAAGATTCCTACTAATTTAATTACGCCCATTTTCCCTGGATATGATACCAGTTTTTTCCGTTTTCTAGACTTACCAACAAGCAATTATTTTCTTTATATCGGCCGCCACAATCCTTATAAAAACGTGCAGCGTGTTGTAGCAGCCTTTGCTGCTTTGCATCATAATTCCGAGTACGAATTGTGGATAGCAGGTTCGGAAGACAAACGCTATACGCCGCTGTTGAAGGCGCAGGTTCAAGAATTGGGATTGGTCGATCGAGTAAAATTCCTAGATTACCTCCCCGCCGCCGACTTGCCCAAAGTCATCAACCAAGCGATCGCCCTGGTTTTCCCCAGTCTTTGGGAAGGATTCGGCCTCCCCGTGCTCGAAGCAATGGGCTGCGGCACTCCTGTCATCACATCTAACCTGTCTTCAATGCCCGAAGTGGCGGGGGACGGCGCCTTATTAGTCAACCCCTACAGCGTCGAGGAAATTGCCTCTGCTATGCAAGAGCTTGCAGTCGATGCCAAAGTTCGATCGCACTTACGGGATCTCGGTTTGGCTAGGGCAAAACAATTTAGCTGGGAAAAAACAGGCTTGGAAACTGCCGCTATTCTCGATCGATATCTTTAACGAAGGAAGTTCGGCAACGGATGTAACGGATGTAACGGATGTAACGGATGTCGAGAAGAAGGAAGAGGGAAGTTCGGCAACGGATTCGGTAACGGATGTAACGGAAGGAAGAAGGAAGAGGGAAGAGGGAAGAGGGAAGAAGTAAGTAGGCCGATTTAATGACCAATGCCCCATGCCCCATGCCCCATGCCCAATTCCCAATTCCCCATTCCCCCTCCCCCTGACAGGCTGAGTTAGGGACTGTAGACCCCTTTTACTTATTGATACCCAACTGATCGCCGCGCTTGTACTGCTGATAAGCAGCAAAAAACAGCCCCGCCAGAGTAACAAAGATTAGACCCAGAACAATACCTGAAAGCAGCGGTTCTACCATGAGATCTCCTTAACGTTAAGATTTAACAACCTATTTTTAATATTACCAGCACTTACACAGATGAATTTTCCAAAAAGCGCCCTTCCGGGAGTATTAGATCTTGCTCTCCCCGCTGCGAACGATTAAGCTATGTTATGAGAAATAAATTTTCTTGTAGATACTATTTTTAATTGAACTCCTTTGAATAACCAACTTGCCAGGAATGAAATTAAAAACCCGATCGAGCGACTTGCCCTATTTGCGCTAGCGGTGTTGCTTGCCATCATGTTGGCGGCGCTCGCAATTCGTCAATTTCAAGTCGCCGATCCTTACGTCAAAAGCGTACTATCCCTCACGGGCAACCCGTTTCAGGGTTCCGCCATCTTTCAAATGAACTGTGCGGGTTGTCACATATCCGTTTCAGACAGTCAAGTCGGGCCCAACTTGCACGGAGTTTCCGAGCGCAAATCCGAATTCGATCTGATCCGGCAAGTCACCAGCGGGCAAACCCCACCAATGCCGCAGTTTCAACCGAGTCCGCAAGAAATGGCCGACTTGCTGAAGTATCTCGAACAAATTTGACAAAAGAAGGGGAACGGAATTCATTCCCCTTCTTTGGCAGATCCTCGAAACCCATGCTTAGAGGTTGTGCTTCCCCCTAGTCCCTCTCTGTTGGGACAGCAGGCAAGTGTATGCTCGGTTCTAACTGCCGAGTTTGATCTGCGGACTAAACCAGCAAGCTAAAACTCTGAGCCGATAACTGGCTCGGCTGTACGCCCCTGAGTATAGCCAAAATCTGGTCGCTGTTGGCGATCGCGATCGCCGTCGAGCCGTTAGTTTCGGTTAATGACAGTTGATTGAAGTCCAAGCCTCCCACCAACTTGATCGAATCAACTCCTGCGGTGAAGTTGAAAATCGTGTCAATTCCTCCCCCCGCTGACAAGACAAAGCCATTGCTGCCAATGCCGCCGACGAGGGTATCGCTGCCAATGCCGCCAAAGAGCAAATCATCGCCGGTGTCAGCAAAGAGCAAATCATCGCCGCTGCCGCCAATTAAGGTATTGTTACCCTGGCCGCCGCAGAGAGTGTCATTGCCTTGATCGCCAATTAGCACGTCGTCGCCAGCGCCTCCCAAAATTACGTCATCGGCTTTGCCCCCGTACAATACGTCATTGCCTTCGTCGCCAGAAAGAGAGTCGTTGCCACGATTGCCATAAATCGTATCGTTACCGCGATCGCCAAAAATCAGGTCAAACCCTTTACCACCGAAGAGAGTATCGCTATCGATGCCTCCGTAGAGAGTATCGTTGGCTATATTGCCATTGATGTAGTCGCCGCCCCCTCGACCAAAGATCAAATCGTTGCCGCTCAACCCGAAGATAGAGTCACTGCCGGCACTACCCACGATCGTATCGTCGCCGTTAGGGCCATTGATCACATTACCCGCTGAAGGAGTGCCGGCCTCATTGGGAGTAGCGATCCTGGGGAAGTTCTCAGGGCAAACCAAATCTGTCGGTACAGGTGCAGGTGTCGGCGTCGGTGCAGGTGCAGGCGTCGGCGTCGGTGCAGGTGCAGGTGTCGGCGTCGGCGCAGGTGCAGGTGTCGGCGTCGGTGTCGGCGTCGGTGCAGGCGTCGGTGTCGGCGTCGGTGCAGGCGTCGGCGTCGGTACAGGTGGCAGTGGCACTGGCGGCGGAGTCGGAGTCGGAGTCGGAGTCGGCGTCGGAGTCGGCGTCGGCGCTGGGAAGTTGCCGAAGTTGATGCCGGTGACAATAGCGCCTGAAGTTAGGGCGATGTCGGCGGGTTCGGGTGTGCTTTGGGTAAACCCAGTTTGGTTGACTTCCCTGACGCGGTAGGTTCCCGGCGTTAGGTTCGCGAACAGGTAGTTGCCAGTGTTGTCTGTGGTAGTAGTAACAGGAGCAGTTCCAGCTACGACATTGGTTAACTGAATTTGGAAATTGGGTAAACCCGGTTCTCCAGCATCCTGAGTGCCATTGTTGTTGGTGTCTTGGAACTTCAGACCTCGGATCGCCCCGGGTTGGGGCAGAAAGTTGCCGAAGTCAATGCCCGTGATGTTATCTCCACTCTTAACCGCAAAGGGGGCGGGGTTGGGGGTCGTCTGCGTCCAGCCGTTTTGCTGGACTTCCCTTACCTGGAAAGTACCTGCGGGTATGTCCTTAAGAGTGTAGTTGCCCGTGGCATCGGTGATGGTAGTGGGTTCGCCCTGCTGAAACAATCCATCCGGAGTGATACTGTCGAGGAATATTTGCCAGTTAGCTAGCCCCAATTCTCCGGCATCCTTAATGCCGTTGTTGTTGAGGTCATTGAATTTTTGACCGCTGATAGTGGCCGGCTGGAAGTTGCCGAAGTTGATATTAGCGATGTCTTGACCGCTGGTGACAGTGATGTCGGCCGGGTCGGGGGTAGTTTGCGTCCAAGTAGGCTGCAAGACTTCCCGCACCTTGTAGGTTCCTGCTGGCAAGTCGGGGAATTTGTAGCTGCCGGCGGCATCGGTGAGGGTGTTCGGTTCCCCGGTGTCAAGAGTGCCGTTATCGTTGGTATCGAGGAAGAATTGCCAGTTGGCAAGCCCTAGTTCCCCCGTATCTTGTACCCCGTTGTTGTTGAGGTCATTGAACTTCAGACCACTAATCGAGTTGGGTCTGAAGTTGCCGAAATTGTTGTTTTGGGAATCTGTGCCGCTGGTGACGGCGATCGTAAACCCGCCGGGAAGAGTAGGCGTAGCTGGGTTGACGGGGGGCACAGTTTGCGTCCAGCCTGTTTGTGGCACTTCCCGCACTGTATAAGTGCCGGCTGGCAAGTTGGTGAACTGGTACTTACCGGCGACATCGGTGACGGTAGCGTTGGTGCCAGTTTCGGCGGCTACTGGGTCTTGCACGCCGTTGTTGTTGGCATCCAGGTAGATTGTCCAGCCTCCTAGGGGTGGTTCTGCTGGCAAATCTTGAGTGCCATTTTTGTTGAGATCGTTAAATTTAATCCCGCTGATTTTGCCCAACTGGAAGTTGCCGAAGTTTTGAGCCGTAATGTTTGTGCCGCTGACCGGGTTAATTGGATAAAAAGTCGGGCCGGCGGTTTGTGAGAAACCAGTCGGCACGTCTTCTCTCACAAAGTGCCGACCCGATCCGACGTTGGGAAAGCTATACGTTCCAGCCGCTGCTGGCGCTGTCCCGGTAACTTGAGATGCGATTTCCGCATCACCGCTATCTAAAGTGCTATTATCGTTAGTATCTTTGAACAAGCGAACGGTAGTGCCGTTGAGGGGGGTGTCGTCAGCAGAGAAGCCGTTGCCGGTGATGTCGGTGAATTTGGTACCGCTGACGGTGATGTTTTGGAAAACGCCAAAGTTTTGACCGGTGACGGGAGTACCGCTTTGGGCACTAACGAGAATTGCGGCAGCGGGGAAAGAGATGCTGGAGTTGGCTGGGGCAGTGGCTTGTATCAGGTAATTGCCGGGGCCGATATCCGAGAATGTGTAATCTCCGGCTCCCGCAGTGGTTTGGGCAGTGCCGACAACCGTATCTGTGCCGACTTGTAGCGTGCCGTTGGCGTTGGTGTCTTTGTATAAAGTGACCGTGACGCCGTTTAATGTGGTGTCATCGGGCGTGAAGCCGTTGCCCGCGAGGTCGGTGTAGGTTTTGCCCGCGATCGATGTTTTTTTGAAGTTGCCAAAGTTGGCACCAGTAACATCAATTACACCTGTAGAAGCGGGAGTCGGGCCGAGAGTCTGTACCCAATCGGTCGCAGGCGTTCCAGCGGGCGGGGCTTCTGTAATCGGAGTAGCTGTTTTTACGTCCGGGATCGTGTAGGTGCCGTCGGCTGCGGTGGTAGCGTTTTTTGTGCCTACAGAAATCACCCAGCCGGGGAGACCTGGTTCAGTGGCCGCCTGCTGAACGCCGTCACCGTTAACGTCGTTGAATTTCTGACCCCTGACCACTGGCCCGTACTCGTAAGCACCGATGTCAATATTCGGTTTGCTGACAAGAGTATTGTCAATTTTTCGAGGAAAGCCAGTACCTCGTTGGTCAAAAGCTGTAGCGCCCACTGCCGTTATTGTCGGGTCGCCCCCACCAATTGCAGGGTTGCTGCTAGTTGTGACCGGGCTGTTATCAACTAGGGCCAGGGTGAACGGGCCGGTAGTTGCACCGTTAAGTCCGGCAGAGGCGACTGGGGCTAATACATTTGCCAAAGGAACCGCTAATGCCTGACCTGCGAAACCAGTGCTAGTGCCGAGAACCCCAATCAGGTTGTTATTTCCTGTGAATGTCCCTGTAACATCAGTGTCGGTAGTAGCAACGTTGCCAGCAACGATCGTGTTTTTGACTGTAACTGTACCGCCGTTGTTGTAAATTCCTCCGGCACTAGCAATCAGACTAGCCGGTATGCCAACTGTGGCTGCTGTGGAAGTGTTATAGGCGATCGTATTATTGGTCAGAGTAGCGGTAGCACCTAAGTTGACAAAAATCGCACCACCAGCAGCTTGACCGGCACCTGCGGCAACATTACCAGCATTGCCACCCGTAACTGTGTTGCTATATAAGGTGCTGTTGGTCATGGTCAAATTGCCACCGCCAACAAAAATCGCGCCGCCTAAACCTGCACCGCCGCCACCAAAGCCAATAGCACCTGCACCGCCAAAAGTGCCTCCTGCGCTTGCAGCATTGCCACTACCGCCACCGCCGCCGAAGCCGCCAATGCCTCCTGCGCCGATAGCACCAGCCGCCGCACCTGTACCAAAATTACCGCCAGCACCACCGCCACCACCAAAGGTGCCAGCACCGCCAGCACCGCCATTGCCACCATTACCTTGAGTACCAGTACCAGCAGGACCGCCAAGGCCACCGGCACCACCACCACCGCCGCCACTACCGACAACGCTACCAGCACCACCAGCACCACCAATACCACCAGCACCACCGTTTGTGCCGCCAACACCAGTACCGCCAATACCGCCAATACCGCCAGTACCGCCAGCATTACCAGTACCGCCAGCCTCGCCATCTTCGCCAACCCCACCGGCAGCGCCATTACTTGCTAGACCATTTCTACCATTTCTACCATTTGTCCCTGCTGTGCCTCCAAAGACAGTAGCCAAATCCGCGCTACCACCCTTGCCACCATTCCCAGCCACACCTGCACCGCCAACGGCAGAGTTATTAGAAAAAGTAACTCTGTCAACTGTGACTGTACCGTTGTTGATAAAAAGTGCGCCACCTAAGCCTGCAGCGCCACCACCACCGGTGGTTCCTGCGTTGCCTACTGCTTTTGCGGAATCAATGGTGAGGTTTGAGATGTTAAATGTTGTGTTATCAACTACGAAGGCACGGTTGTTATTGCCGCTGATCTTGAAACCACCGCCAACAATAGTGGTGGTGTCGGTAATTCTCGGCAATTGCCCTGCGAGGGTAATATCGGCAGTGAGAGTAATCGTGTCACTGCCGCTGTTGATGTTGGCAACATTGATGGCATTTACCAGTCCGTTAAAGTCGCCAGTCGTTTGGTTCAAGTCAGCCAGTACACCACTGTAAGCTTCCCTCGCCTCAGCAGAAAATGCCAAAGCCGTCTCTATGTTTCCCGTAGTTACTTCCAGCACCCAGTCTCCACCCAGTGCCGCATTCCCGGTCAAGTTATCGGAAGCGGCAATATTTGCCCCGGTGAGCTGGCTCAGCCTTTCCACAAAAGCAACACCTGCTTCTGTGGCGGCGACGTTGCAACCGTAAAGTAGAATTTCGGGTTTAGCTGTAATTGAAGAGTTCGAGTTTGTTTCGGCTGCTGGCAAAGCAAACCATGTTTCTAAATAATTGCGGTAGCTTTCAATGTTGCACAGATTTAGTTCTGTTGCTCCCAGTTGCAAGCTGGCTGCGGCACCGTGAGACAAAATGTGGACGGCTGCAATGTTTTTCCGCTGTTTAAGTGTTTCGGCGATTTGCTCGATGCCGTCGCGATCGGCTTTCAGAATAACAATTTCTGTATCGGGATTGACCGTTTCTGTTAAACTTTCACAATCTTTAACTTGTGAATCAGCAAAAACTATCTGGTGTTTCCGTTCTTTATAGATTTCCACGTTCAAATTCTCCTGGTACACGCACACATCAAATTCATATCACAAACCAACTGCAGCAACGATCGAGCTTTTTCCAGCGCGGATGAGAGTCGTTGGCGAAGCCCGCCCCTACGGGGGCTACGCCAACGAAGAGGATCGCCCCTAATTTCACCTAACCTAACTTTCACCTAAATGGAATATTGACAAAAATTTTTTTATATGCTCCCCTGCCCTAACTGAGTTAGTTTGATTGTTTAGAAGTCTTAAAGGGGGATATTGTTCCGGCTGGTACAACAATAATGTTGGAGAAGACTTGCGCGCTGTTTATTGATATGTCAGAGATGGAGAAAAAACCAGATTTTATAAAAATTGTCAATCGAATAGTTAACGGATGGCTATCTATAACCTTTCTCAGAAAGATGAGGTACTCATGGGCATAGGGCATAGGGCATAGGGCATAGGGCATAGGGCATAGGGCATAGGGCATAGGGCATACCTCACTTTTTGGAGAACCGCTATATATTTGTTAATCAAGAGTCATCAGTCACGGTTATTAGCTGTAAACTGGTGTTATTTGGTAGTTGTTGGCTGCTGAATTATCGGTATGTGCGATCCTCTTCGTTGGCGTAGCCCCCGTAGGGGCGGGCTTCGCTAACGACCAACCGCCCTCAAATTTGTTTGTAGTGAGGAATGCAAGTCCTCTGAGTTTTATGAGGACTTGCATTCCTCACTACAAAAGTTAAAAAAGTTCTTTTACAGGAATAGATAGGACTGATTAATCCTCACCTAAAGCATCTAGGATACAAGCCCCCGGATTCATCCGTCCAGAAATAAAAAACGTGCATCCGATGAAACTTGCCCGCCGAATTTATCCGTGGGGCCAATGCTTAAATCTCAAATCTCAAATCTCAAATCTCAAATCGATTGACTCATGACTAATATTTATGGACACTATTATACTCAATAGATCGGGAAGAGGAAAGAAAATTTGGCGTGACCGTCCAGAATATTAACTCCTCTTCCATTTGGGCATCCAATACTCACTAATTACCAAGTTTCTTCATCGGGATTATTGGAATTGCTCCAGATTTCCACATCTAAATCATTGAGATACATCAGAGCCGTTTCAATCTGTTTACTTGTACCGTTCAGTTCCAAGTCAAACCAACCGTCATCTAAAGTTTTAACACCCAACAAAGCGGCATTAAAATTCACCGTCAAACCGTATTCAGAAATCAGGTTAGAAATCACAGGTTCCTGATGGTATTCTTTAGGAACACGAATGCGAATGCGGGTTTGAGTTGGTCTGCTGTCACCACTATCAGAGTGGGGAATATCTGATTCTTGGGTTCTGTGAAAATCGCCGATCGCCTCAAATTCAGATTCGCTAGTGTTGTGATCTAACATTGGGAACTCCTAATTTTTGTTTCAGTTTACACTTTGCATTAATATCTTGTAGGATATGTCGCTGTGAGATTTTCGAGCTTCCAACCAGATTGTCGATAGCGCCGCACCTACTAAGGACTCGTTTGAGGGATGAGGTTCACAGCCCGCACCCTAAAGCCCTACTGACTAATGACTAATGACTAATGACTAATGACTAATGACTAATGACTAATGACTAATGACTAATGACTAATGACTAA
>NZ_JAUBPT010000224.1:0-10213 GCF_036700905.1 Microcoleus sp. S13_C3
TATAATATTTTTGACTTTTTTTGATTGTCTCACTTTTTGACCTCAAATTTCCTAAGTATTTTTACTTATTCATTCGGACCTAGCAATGTACTATACTATGTAGTGTTATTGAAGTGCGGAGTGTGGGTTGGTATGAGATTGATGATGGTAGCAAGAGTTTTTTTAATTGATATTAATTCAGCGCTCGTTTGCTGAGCCGGAATATGATATTGTGTGCGCTCGATTCATCTGTCTATTGTTTGCAGTGCTTCGCGATCGCAGTGATATCAATTCCGGTAACACTCATACAGGATGGGGAGTGGGGAGTGGGGGAATGTGGAATTGCGCGACCTTGACTTTATCATTCCCCTGCAACCGGAAACGCAATGACAAGAAATTGTAGGGTAGATAATTTAAACTCAAAAAACCTCCAATCTTGCAAGATTGGAGGTGCGCTAAGCGAATACTTTGGTTTGAGATAACTATTTGAGGCTCGCGCTTTGGACTTGTTCGATCGCAATTTCAGAACTCAACTCAGCAACTGGCGAAACAGGCAAATCCAGCTCGCCGCCTGGAGCTTCTGGGTGTTCGCGAACGACCAAAACCGCATCTGCTGACTCAGCTACAGCACCCGCCGACGCCAAATCGAGCAAGGCAGGAACTTCCATGTGTCCACAAACACCTGCATCTGCGATCGGAGCCGGCTCTTCAAAAACTTCAAAATTATCGGTCATCGCAGCGCAAGCAGCAGAAGCGCGCTTGCCGGCACGGTAGCTCATGTAGGCCGCACCGCCACCCAAAACTCCAGCCAAACCTAGGAAACCGAGAGCTGCTGTTTTGTATGATTTCCACGGATTAATGCGCTCCGAGCCGCCGGAACCTAGGATCGTTGTCGCAGAACCAGATTTAGCCGTGCCAGATTTGCTGTAGGAACAGGGGAAAGCAGATGCGGCGTCACCTATGGCGATGCTGCTTGCGATCGCGAGGACGGAAGCAATGCCAGCTAACACTTGAAACTTCTTCATGGCGTTCTGCAGATTGTAAAGGATAATTAAAAAATTAATGGTAACAGCTCTTTACAAATCTATCAACTCAGCGCGCCGCCCATATCGCGGCTCGATCGCAAATGTCAACTATAGCCTCACCCAATTCAAATTTAAAATTGCCCACTTAAAAATATGCAATGCTTGATATGTAAGCGTTTGGACTAAGATAGGGGTAGAATTTCCAGTCAGGTGATCCAAGAGTTCGATCGCGCCCACATTAGAAAATCTGAGGTGAGACAGTAGAAATTTTAATTACAGAGCGGCAAACACTTGGTGACAAACTACTTTTAAGGCTACTTTTGTAAAGGCTTAGTTATTGGAATAACTCTTATTTTTATGACAGACAACGCGAATCAAGGCATTGAGCGATCCCATCGCCGATTGTTGGTGACGGGCGGGGCTGGATTTATCGGCTCGAATTTTGTGCATCACTGGTGCAGCAGCTATCCGGGCGATCGAGTAGTCGTACTCGACGCTTTAACCTACGCCGGAAACCGACAAACCCTGGCTACTTTGGAAGGAGGCGAAAATTTTCGGTTTGTGCAGGGGGATATTTGCGATCGTACCTTAGTCGATACCTTGCTCAAAGAAGAAAACATCACCACAGTCGCGCACTTTGCCGCAGAATCCCACGTTGACAGGTCAATTATCGGGCCCGCAGCCTTTGTTCAAACAAACGTTGTCGGAACCTTTACACTGTTAGAAGCCTTCCGCAAGCATTTTGAAGCAATTGATGAGGCATCTCTCAAAGCACAAATGCGCTTCCTCCACGTTTCTACCGACGAAGTTTACGGCAGTCTCGGCCCCGATGACCCAGCCTTCACAGAAACAACTGCCTACTCGCCCAACAGTCCCTACTCAGCCTCCAAAGCTGGCAGCGACCACCTCGCCCGCGCCTATTTCCACACCTACGGCGTCCCGACAATTATCACCAACTGTTCAAACAATTACGGCCCCTATCACTTCCCAGAAAAGCTCATTCCATTAATGTGCATCAATATGTTATTGGGCAAACCGCTGCCAGTATACGGCGACGGTCAAAACGTGCGAGATTGGCTCTACGTTCTCGACCACTGCCGCGCTTTAGATGCCGTTATTCACCGTGGTCAGCCTGGGGAAACCTACAATGTTGGCGGCAACAACGAGGTAAAAAATCTCGATTTAGTAAAAATGCTGTGTCAGCTAATGGACGAATTAGCTTCTGATTTACCCGCCCGTCCTTGCGAACAATTGATCGCATTTGTCAAAGACAGAGCCGGGCACGATCGGCGTTATGCTATTGATGCCACCAAAATTCAAACAGAGTTAGGTTGGACTCCCTCAGTAACAGTGGAAGAAGGTTTGCGACAGACTGTAGAATGGTACTTAGCCCATCGGGAGTGGTGGGAACCCCTGCTTTCGGAGGAATATCAAACTTACTACCGGAAAGTCTATTCTAACTAATCTACTCCTGGACGCACGGGCTACCACAAACCCGATCCAGTAAAAAACTGGTTTTCCAGCTCAAGAGTGCGTCCAGAAAGGTTTCTGTCTTGCCTTCAAGCTTGACATTTAAACTCGTGGCGCAGAAACCGGGTTAGAGAAAGGAAAATTTTTAGTTGCGTGCGATCGATCAGAGTTAAAAAACCTGTTTTCTTTGGTCTTTGCTCCTAACTTCAGAATTAATTGGGTGAAGGTACTTATCACACATATTTACTCTTGTCAATTTTTGTGAAGATTTAGTGAAAAATCATCCCAAACGCATAAATTTAAGTGTTTGTAGCTGATAATTTTAATAGAGTTACAGGATTAAGCATTTTAGAAGCTTTTAGTCAAAACAAAAAGCAGCAATGACCGAAATAAACTCGCTCAAGCACATCCAAGAACCTAAATACTGGCTGTTAGGCATCGCCTCCGGTTTGATTGCCATACACCTAACTCTGACTGCCAGAACAAACGACACTGACCTGTTCGGTACAATGTTACTGTTTTGGGGAGTCGTAGCATTTCTCATTTGGGAAAGGCACGAATCCTTAACTTTTGAAAGCGGCATTTTCGCCAGCTTTTTTGGGACAGCGTTAATTGCTTTAATATTGCTCAAAAGTTCCTCGATATCGGGATACGACTTTTTTATCAGAGCAACGCCTTTTTTGTCGGCAATTAGTCTGGCATTGCTGGCTTCCGGCACAAAAGGACTGAAACAATATTGGCAGGAACTTCTAATTCTTGGCTATACAGCTATTCCTCCAGGATTGATCGGAGTATTCGTTGATGTCGCCCTATTAACAGCAAAATTTTCAGCTTTCCTCCTCCACTATCTAGGATTTGAAGTGGTGCGAAAAGGGGTTGTTCTCATCCTGGAAAAGGGCAGCGTGGAAGTATATCACGGCTGTTCCGGCGTAAATGGGATGCTACAATTGTTAGGACTAGCTCTGGTTTTCTTACTGATGTTTCCTACCACTACGGGTCAGAAAATTGTATTGCCATTCGTGGCAATAATTACTGCATTTGTAGTGAATGCCGCGCGAGTTGGTCTCCTCGCCGTGCTGGTATCGCTATCTCAACCCGCAGCATTTAAATACTGGCACGAAGGAAATGGTTCGGTAATATTTTCGATGATTGCTGTATTTATTTTCGGGTTATTCTGCTGGTTTGCAATTTTGAAAGACCAACCCCCAAATAAGGAAGGACAGAATTGCTAATGGCTATTACCTCTTGGAAACCACTTAGGCTTTCCCTGTTGGCTGTTACTTTGGGAGGCGTTTTGTTGGTTGCCGGAAAATTGGTTTTCTATCCATCGGACGGCCAGCATGTGGCAACCCCGTTTGAGTTTCCCGAGTCGGTGCCTTTAGCGGATTGGAAACTAAACAAGAGCGTGCCTCTGGAAATTAGGGACAATTCAGGATTCAAAGCTGCCAGGAAATATGAATATCAAAAAAATAGCAGGGTTCTAGAAATAGAGATGCGGTATGCGGTAAACACCATTGGAGATGTGGAAGGTATGATGAAGGGACATACTATTCTCAAGTCGTATCCTGGTAAACTAGCATTAGTAAACACTCAAGGCGCGGGGTTTCACGGAATTTTGCAACAGCAAAATCGACTGTATTTGAGTTCGTGTATCAATCCTAATGGCAGTGCTACAGTAACTTCCCAACAGTTTAGATATAATCGAAATACTCGCGATTGGCAGCCAAACCGTATTCTGTTTTGGTTGTTGGGTAGGGGAAATATTCAAGACCGGCGCTGTTTGTGGGCTCAGATGTCTGTGCCTTTGGATAAAACAACTCCAGAAGATGCCAAAAAAATTCTAGAGAATGCTTGGGTTTCTTGGTATGAGTGGTGGCAGCCGCGATTCCCCGAGCCTTGACTCGATTCAGTCGATTTTAGCTTTTAGCTTTTAGCTTTTAGATTTACTCCACAGGTGAATCGGGAAGCTGGAACAAGAGTCTAAAATTTTTGACTCTCCACGACTGTTGTCGGGGGCTTGTATCCGTTCTTGGGCGGGGTCAAGAGACATTTTTCTTAACAACAACTCTGATTATTTTATGAATGACTTACAAGGCGAACAAGGTTTTTCTATCTACAGACTGCGTTGGATTGGCTACGGTCTATTAATTTTGTCTGTATTAGATACGATCGCAGTTCTTATACCAGCCAATTTTGGCAATCGCCTCTGGGAATTGCAAACGATTGGGGCTGTAGTGGAACGGGTTCCCGTTCCTTTACTGGCAATGGCGCTGATATTTTTTGGCGAAGGGTACGACCGCAGAGGTTTGGAAGAAGTTTTTTTGAAGGTTTTGTCTTGGGTTTGTCTGCTGCTAGGTCTGGTTTTTCTGTTGATGCTGCCTTTGGGAATTTTTGGCACTATCTACGTCAACAACCAAAACAACCAGCAAATTACTACTCAAGCAAACCAACAATTAGCTCAGTTGCAGCAGGTGGAAGATCGGCTCAATAAGGGTAGTCCTGAAGATTTAAGGAATTTGGCGGGGGAACTTACTCGTTTGGGGGTACAAGCGGATACGCAAAACCCACAGCAATTGAAAGAGCAAATTCTTTCGAGAATTACTCCGGCTAAGGAACGGTTACAGACGCAAAGTGCTGCTGTTCAGCAAAGTCAGCGCTTGGGGTTATTTAAAAATGCTGTTAAGTGGCTGCTGGGCGCGCTGATTTCTAGTGTTTTGTTTTTTACACTGTGGCGCGGTACTGACTGGGCTCGGTAGTAGTTTTGAGTTGTTAGTTTTCAGTTAAATGTAAGGTGGGTAATGCATTTGTGTCAACAACCAGGTCCAAGGTAGTATCAGACTTTTGTGTGAGGATTAGTGCCTAGATCCCCCCTACCCCCCCTTCCGAAGGGGGGGACAAGAGCATTTTCGTCACCCCCTACTCCCCTTATTAAGGAGATTTAGGGGGAGCGAGACTCAGCTACAAGCGAGCTATATGGACATAACTAAAAACAAGTAAGTATAGTTTAACGCGCTACTTTGAAATTGGAATAGTCCGACTTTTAGTCTTAATATAAATAATTTTTGTTTTAGCATCCCGTTCAAGGCTGGGAGTTCTCGATGTTTTGTTATAATAATAGTCTGCATCCTCTAAATAGTCTAAAGGACTAACCGCGTAGCAATCACAGCGGATACCGAAGCGATCGCATTTGCCAATTACATAAAAATTATCGTTGTCCATTGCTATTCTCAAGCCTAAGTTGTATCTGTAATCGTCAAATTCTGCACTGGTAAGGTGCTCATAGTTGACAAATAACTGTGAAAAAACACTCGACACCGCGATCGCCAAAGCTAGCACAGACAACCCAATTGTAGCCCAGGTAGTAGAGGATTTTGTCTTCTGCGTTGGTTCACAAAGCGGAACAACCATGAGAATCAACACCAGCAGCAAAATTATGCCAGTCAGCGGTATGCCTGCATGGTTGTAAAAAAGCACTGCCCAGTAAAAAACAGCGATCTTGTCGATTGGCACATCACTTTTCAAATCGCCTTGCAAGTTAGCTGGTTCCTGTCCTAAAAACCCAGATATGCTAATCGACACTGCCAGCACCAGAGCACCGATACCGAGCAACATTGTCCAATTTTGCCAGCCAGTTTTTTGTGTCACTTTTGAGTTTTACAGTGGATTGTAGAATGGATTAAGAATTTACAGCTTATTCCACGTTTATGAAGGACACCGCGCGATCGATCTATCCCCGTCCACAGGAGGGACACTCCAAGAGCCGTGTCCCTACAAACCTGGAATAAGCTGTAAATGCTGGCTGAGGGTATTTTCTAGTTTTTCGGCAATGCCTTCAACCCAGTTTTCATCTTGTTTTGTATAGCTGCGGGGCGCGTTAGCACCTAAAATTAAAACGCCTTGATTGCCGATGGGCTGACAGATGACTCCTTGAGTGTTTTCTGGCAAATAGTCAAATTCTATTTTGCCGGGATAAATATTGAGATTTACTAAATAAATTGGCTTGTTTTTGTCAAAGACTCGCTGCAAAATTGGCCCTGGTTTGACTTCTGAATTGACGCCTAAAATGCCGCGTCGCAATAGGACTTTTCCTTGATACAAAATCACGATCGACCTTGTGGCGGTATTTGTCAACAGCAAACGCGACGCCCAAGCTAATTCTATTTTGACAGCATCCGGCAAATCCGGCGCAAATTCAAAACCTTCTTCGCCGATAAGTTTTACGGAATCGGGCGATCGCGCTTGCACCTGTTGCCACAGCAAACCTGTTAAAATCAGCAGAGCGCTGATAATTACTCCCAAAGCGTCCGATCGAGCTTGAGAATCTGTAATTTGCTCTGTCAGCAACCGGTTTACCATTAGCAGCGTACCTGCTAACCCTCCTGCAACTAAGGGCAATTGCCGCAAAACTCTATTTGGATCGGATTTTGTCATTAGTCAGTAGTCATTAGTCATTAGTCATTAGTCATTAGTCATTAGTCATTAGTCATTGGTAGTTGGTACTTCACCTACTGCCAACTGCCAACTGACTACTGACTACTGACCAAATTTACCCTACTTCTCCAATTTCGACAATTCGCTGGAAGAGATAGCCGGTGCCGCGGGCGGTGAGAATTAATTCGGGATTGCTGGGGTCGTCTTCCAACTTTGCCCTCAGCCGCGAGATGTGAACGTCAACTACGCGGGTGTCTACGTGGCGTTCTGGCGTGTAGCCCCAGACTTCCTGCAAAATTTCCGATCGCGAAAAAGGCTCTCCAGAACGGCTGACAAGCAGTTCTAACAGGCTGAATTCCATGCCCGTGAGCCGAATTCGTTCGTCGCCTTTGTAAACTTGGCGCTTGTTGGTGTCAATCCTGATATTGGTGACGTGGATGACTCCGGAACTGGGAATCCCCGATGCGCCGTTTTTGTCAACCCGGCGCAGTACCGAACGGATGCGGGCTTCGAGTTCTTTGGGAGAGAAAGGTTTGACGACGTAATCGTCGGCGCCCAATTCTAAACCGGTGATGCGATCGGCTACGTCTCCCAAAGCAGTTAGCATGATGATGGGTACGTCTGACTCTTTACGCAACTCCTGACAGACGCCGTAACCGTCTAGCTTCGGCATCATCACGTCCAAAACCACTAAGTCGGGTTCGGTGTTGCGGAATGTTTCGAGAGCTTCTTCGCCGTCAGCAGCGGTGACGACATCGTAGCCAATCATGGAAAGGCGAGTCTCCAGAATGCGGCGGATACTGGCTTCGTCATCAACTACCAGAATTTTTTCTTTATGGTTTTCCAAGTTACCGAGCACTCCTTAAGTTACATTTCAGATAATGTTAATTTTTTGTACCCTATCATAGAGGACACAAATTGAATCATGGGCGGCGATCGGTCTGAAAGCTTGATAATTGCTTTAACTCAGACTTTTCCAAATTTTAAGGGTGACTATTTATCATAAAACAATGCCTAAGCCTCGAATACAATATATTTGTCGGGAATGCGGCTATGATTCACCACAATATTTTGGCAGATGTCCTAGCTGTCAGAAGTGGGATTCTTTTGACGAGCAGTTAGAGCAACCTACTGCTGGTGTGCCGCGGGCTGGTTTAACTGGGGTGACAACTAAGACAGTGGGCGGTTCGCCCCCTGATAAGTCGAAGGGTCAACCAAGGGTCTCTTTCAGATTATCGCAGATTTCCGACCAAACTCAGTCTCGCTGGCCTTCTGGTTACGGGGAGCTCGATCGAGTTTTGGGAGGCGGGATTGTGCCGGGATCGCTGGTGTTGATTGGGGGGGAACCGGGAATCGGGAAATCGACGCTGCTGTTGCAGGTGGCGAATATGTTGGCCCGCAAGGATCGGATACTGTATGTGAGTGCGGAGGAGTCCGGCCAGCAGGTGAAGTTGCGATCGCAGCGTTTGGGCGTGGCTAATCCGGTTGATTTGTCAAGCAACGGCGGGCATAAATCTGGCAGTAACGGGGAAGCTAAAAAGGATTCCGAGGACAATTCAGCGGAGAATTTCTATTTGCTTCCAGAGACGGATTTAGAAGTTGTTTTGCGGGAGTTAGAAGCGCTGAAACCGAATGTGGCGGTGATTGACAGCATCCAAACTATTTATTTTGCTAGTTTAACATCTGCTCCGGGTTCGGTGGCTCAGGTGCGGGAATGTACTTCGGCTTTGATGCAGGTTGCGAAAAGGGAAAATATTACTTTATTTATTGTCGGTCACGTTACGAAAGATGGAGCTTTGGCGGGGCCGAGGGTTTTGGAACATTTGGTAGATACTGTACTGTATTTTGAGGGCGATCGCTTTGCTTCTCATCGACTTTTGCGATCGATGAAAAACCGTTTTGGCGCTACTCACGAAATTGGTGTTTTTGAAATGGTAGCCAACGGTTTGCGAGAAGTAGATAATCCGTCTGAGTTATTTTTAGGGAATAGAGATGAATTTTCTCCGGGTACTTCGACGACTGTTACTTGCGAAGGAACTCGACCGATTTTAGTGGAAATTCAGGCGTTAGTCAGCCCTGCAAGTTTCGGTTCGCCGCGCCGCACTACTACTGGTGTGGACAATGCTAGATTGCAGCAAATTTTAGCTGTTTTGGAGAAAAGGGTGGGGATTCCTTTATCTAAATTAGATGTAATTTTGGCGACGGTGGGCGGGTTGAAGGTGGATGAACCGGCGGCGGATTTGGCAGTTGCGATCGCCGTTGTGGCCAGTTTTCGCGATCGGGTGGTTGATGCACGCACTGTTTTGCTTGGGGAAGTTGGTTTGGGGGGACAGGTGCGGCCGGTTTCCCAATTAGAGTTGCGGCTGAGGGAGGCTGCGAAATTGGGTTTCAAAAGGGCGATTATTCCTAAGAATCAACCGGTGCCGGAGTTAGGAATGGAGATTATTCCGGTGGCGAAGGTAATCGATGCAATAATTGCGGCGATTCCGGCTACACCGGCTCAGTTGCAGTCTGGTGATTTAGAGTTTCAGCCTGTAGATTTGGAGGAAGAGGATTTATCTAATTGAGTTAAAATGGTGATGTTGTAGATTGAGATTAAGGAAGCACAAGTTATGTATAAAGTAGACATTATTGAGGCCAAAGAAAAGCTTCGGGAATTAATCGCAGCGGCGATGAGAGGCGAAGAATTGGCGATTAGTAAAGATAACGAGCCTGTTGTAAAATTGGTAGGAATACCGCCAGCTAATAAGAAGCGCTGGCCATCCAAAGCTGGGAGTGCTAAAGGAATGGTTTGGATGTCCGATGATTTTGACGAACCGCTAAGCTGTTACGCATTTAAATTGGAAAATCGGGACAGGCTAGAAGCCCGTCCGACAATAGTTTTATTGATTTTTGACACACAGTTTAAATGTAGAACAGCTTAGAAGAGTTTAAGGAGTATATGGAATGAGGTTGTTGTTGGACACTTATGCCTTTATTTTGATGCTTATGCGCGGCTGTGGTGAATTAAGTTAGTGCAAAAATAAAGAGGCAAAAAGGAGGTAATAGCAACGTGAGCGTTAGATTACATCCCCATGCTCAAGCACGATTGATTGAGCGAGGTGCAACTGAGGCAGAAGTAATTGCTACTGTTGAAAGTGGCACAACTTTTCCGGCTCAATTTGGCAGAACCGGATTTAGGCGCAACTTTTCCTTCAATGCTGAGTGGCAGGGAAAAGTTTATGCTATGAAGAATCCCCAGACTGAGTTTATGTAGTGTGAGATTTATGAAGCTTATAGATTATGTTTTTTTACAATTTGAGATACGT
>NZ_JAUBPT010000225.1:0-10152 GCF_036700905.1 Microcoleus sp. S13_C3
TAATCGCTTTAAATTCAGTTCCAATTCTAGTTGTTAACATTTCTTTACTTACCTTTGTTTTTTTATACCGACCTACTAATATAAGCATACCCATGAGAAAATTTTGGCTACTGACCGATGGATTATTGACGGGTTTGGCTGCATGGAAACCGTCTGGCTTCGACTCAATGAGGCGGATAGTCTGGTTTTTGTCGATCTGCCATTATACGTGCATTTCTGGTGGGTGACTAAACGGCTGATTACAGGTAAGTTTATACCGCCCGAAGGCTGGCCCCAAAACAGTCCGATATTGAAGAGTTCAATTAATAGTTACCGTGCTCTTTGGTTGTGTCACAAGTATTTGACTCCCAGATATCGCGAGTATGTCGATCGCGCCCAAAATACCAAAAGTGTTTATCACATCAGATCCACTGAAGAGATTTCACAATTTTTTGCATCGATATCGCAAATGACTGTTGACTGTTGACTGTTGACTGTTGACTGTTGACTGCTGACTGTTGACTGATGACTAATGACTGTTGACTGTTGACTGTTGACTGATGACTGATGACTGATAACTAATGACTAATGACAGATAACTAATGACTAATATACCTCTCCAAAAATTAAGTTTTTACCCAGACATTGCAAGGGTTTGAAATCCTTTTTAGGAGAGGTCTAATGACTAATGACTGACTAAGGACTAATTGATGCTACAGCCGATCGCAAATTTCCTTGAAATTCTCCCAAAATGCGATCGCACTCTTCCTTCTCCAAATTAGTCCAGTGCATCATCAAAGCTAATTTTACAGACTTGCCGCTTTTTTCGAGCAAAAAACCCGCCTCATCCCGGTTCAAATCAGTCAAATCCTGCAACATCCGCACAGCCCGATCGCGCAATTTCTTATTAGTAACCGCCACATCAACCATCCGATTGCCGTAAACCTTGCCCAGCTTCACCATTACCCCAGTGGAAATGATATTTAAAGCCATTTTTGTTACTGTACCGGCTTTCAAGCGCGTCGAACCAGCCACTACCTCCGGGCCAACCAACAACCGAATATCAACATCAGCCTCAAAATTCACTTGTTCGACGGGTACGCAGGCCATAAACACAGTTTTCGCCCCCCGCTGGCGTGCCGCCTGCAAAGCGCCCGCGACAAACGGCGTCGTACCCCCAGCCGTAATCCCGACAACTACATCTAAGTTGGTAATGTGACGGTGGGCGATCGCCTCAACCCCATCCTCAGCCCGATCCTCCAAATCCTCCGAACTCCGCACCAAAGCCCCCGCACCCCCGGCAATTATGCCCTGTACGAGTTCTGGCGGCGTGCAGAAGGTGGGGGGACACTCGGCCGCATCCAGCACCCCCAAACGCCCGGAAGTACCCGCACCGACGTAAAACAGGCGGCCTCCTTGACGCAGAGAGTAGGCTGCAATGTCGATCGCATGGGCTAACTGTTCGCGGGCGCGGGCGATCGCGCTTAAGGTTTGGGCGTCTTCCCGGTTGAACAAGTCCACTAATTCGATCGAACTGAGTTGGTCTAAATTCTCGCTGTTGGCATTCACCTGTTCCGTCAGCAGATGCCCTCTTTCTTCTAAATTTTTCATGTTTTTTTTATTAGTCATTAGTCATTAGTCATTAGTCATTAGTCATTAGTCATTAGTCATTAGTCAACAGTCAACAGTCAACAGTCAACAGTCAACAGTCAACAGTCAACAGTCATTAGGTGTACACAATAGGGTACGCATTGCCTGCCCGCTGGTGAGCTTGGTGAAGTCGTGACTCAAAGGCTCGAAATTTCCGGTTCGGGCGATCGGCTAAACTGACATCTTGCAGCAATCTCAATAAGAGGATTTTTCGTGGGATCGGGCGGGTTTATAGAACCTATTTGCAAGCTTTAAGGCTGTTGGCGAACCCGCCCCTACGGCTAATTGAGAATGGTGCAACATCTCAGCTAAATCTACTTCCGAGAGAGAGGCAATTACCCATTACCCATTACCCATTACCAATAACTGCTGACTAATGACTAATGACTAATGACTAATGACCATTACAAAAGTCCTTCGAGTCGGCGGCGAATAGAATCCAGTTCGTTTTGGGAAACGTCAGAATCCGGCTCCGACTCCGGCTCCTGCTCCGGCTGCCACTGAGTCTGTGTTACATTGTCTTCTGGCGGGATCGCCAGCGCGCCCGCCGGCACAAGTTCCCAATCATAATCAACACTATCGCAGAACTCCTTAATTTCCTCATCGTCGATCGCCTCGACAGTGGGCTCTGGGAAATCCTGAGCTTCCAACATCACGCCAAAGCGGGTGGCGTCGTCTTCTGACTCAAACATCAGAACTTTATTGCGATCGCCGAGTTGAATGGTATGAATTCCCTCATTCTCGGTGCGGGCATTGAAGAGTAAGACGAACACTCGCATAAGTTTTAAAGACCTTCTTAACCACCGTTTTTTTATCTTAGGAGCGATCGTGCGATTTTAGATTTTAGATTTTAGATTTTAGATTGACTGTCGGTTTTAGGTGGTGTTGCGTGTTTTGATTAAGTTCGCTAAAGGTTTCTGGAGTCTACCCTGGAGGGGGACGTGTTTAGATTTTAGATTTTAGATTTTAGATTTTAGATTGACCACCGAGCCTGCACTAGCGGGATCGAGAGGATTTAGGGGAGTTGGAGGACTTGGTATTAGGTGGTGTTGCGTGTTTTGATTAAGTTTAGTAAAGGTTATTGGACTCTGCCCCGGAGTGGGACGTGAATCTTGAAATTCGATCCTCTGCGTTGGCGTAGCCCCCGTAGGGGCGGGCAACGCTTACGCCCGATCGGCACTTCGGAGCTCACTTGTGAGTCTACCAAAGGCAGAAGCCACGCTGGCGGATCGCAGAAATTATACCTGTCTAAAATCGGCTGATTCCCTTAATTCCTGAATTCTCTGATTTCTGAGAAACACCCATGACTAACTCGGACGATAACAAAAATCAACTCGCACCCCCTCCCCACCGCCGCTGGTGGCGTCTGCTGCTGCTTAGCGGTACGGGATTGGGCATTATCGCCTTGGTTGCGGCGGCGCTAGGATACCAGTGGGTGCGGGAAAAGTTAGCTCCTTTGGTGGAAACTGAAGTCAGCCAGTTGCTGAAGCGGCCCGTGCAACTCGGACGTTTGGAGGGATTTTCTCTGACAAGTTTGCGGTTTGGCCGATCGACTTTACCTGCAACTCCTACGGATCCGGATTACGCCTCTACAGAAGCAGTGGAAGTGAAATTTTCAATCTGGCCACTGCTGTTCACCCGCACTCTCAAATTAGATATTACCTTAGTTAAACCCAACGCTTATATCGAACAGGATGCTAAAGGCCGCTGGGTTAATCTTCCCACTGCGGAGCGGAAATCTCCGGGTTTATTTAAAACTGAACTTGAAGCAATTCGAGCTGAAAATGGCGTCGCAGTTTTGGTTCCGAGTCCCGCAGTCGGACAGAAAACTTCGGCTCCGATTTCTGTAAATTTGAATAATGGCAGTGCTCTATTTCGCGACCAAAATCAGCGCGTTCTCTACGAACTCAACGGTCAGTTTACTAATAGCGATAATTTTATAGTAAAAGCGGATTCTCTGTTACCGGCGGCTCAAACTAACGTGCATTTGCAAGGTCAAAATTTGCCTTTACCCGACATCGCTCGCTTGCTAAGACTTTCCGGCATTTCTTTACAAAAAGGTCTGGCCAATGGCAATTTGACCTTGCAAGTGCGAGACAATAAAGTATCGGGAATTACCGGAACGGCTAGTTTTGGAGGAGTGCAAGCGAGTATTGCTCCACTGAAACAAATCATACAAAATAGCAGCGGTCAGTTGCGGTTTCAGGGAACTAATTTTATTGTCGATAGTCTGGCGGCGAATTACGGTCTAATTCCGCTGAGAATAGCAGGCACTGTTGCAACGGGAACTAATTTTAATCTCCAACAAGCTAGCTTCAATCTGACAACTAACGTGCAACCAGTCGCTTTTGCAAGTGTTGTCAGTGCGGTGGAAACAGAGTTAGGGCAGAAAGTAGTATTACCCGTGGCTGTTGCGGGGGAGGTGAAGGCGGATGCCAAGCTAACTGGAACCGTTGATCTGCCGGTGCTCACAGGTGCGATCGCCTCGACCAAACCCGCTACGGTCGATCGACTGCAATTAAACAATATTAGCACTAATTTCAAATTGGAACGCGGGAGAATGGCTCAAACCCCAACTCCCAATTCTCAATCTTCTATTCCCCCGTTTTCCTCTTTAGCTTTGACTTTGAGCGATATTTTGCTAGTGCCGGCGGCGGGGGGTAAAATTGGCGGTAAAGGTGAAGTCGATATTGCTTTAAAAAGTAAGAATTCGCCATCGGGTTTGGTGTTTGACTTCCAAGTTGAAAATGTACCCGGAGACGCGATCGCCAAAATTTACGCTCTCCCGATTCCTGCTACTGTTAACATTGGCAGTGTGTCCGCAAAAGCTCAAATTTTCGGCCCGTTAGACAACATTCAAGCTAGAGTTCAATGGCAAGCACCGCAAGCAACTTTCCCCGCTGCGGGCGAAATTCGAGCCGGAAGAAATTCGGCGGATTTGCAAAATACTGTTGTGAAAATTGGCGATGCTTCTGTGAAGGTGGATGCTGCGCTAAAAAACCGTCAATGGCAAGCTTTGATCGAGGGCGATCGCGTGGATCTCAACAGTTTGCAGCAAGCCCTGCCAGACCTTAATTTGCCTCCTGAACGGGTTGGTTTGTTCAGCGGAACCGTCGAAGCTGCGGGGACTCTGGACGATTTGAGTTTAAATGCGATCGCTGCAAGGGGCAAAGGAACGCTGAATATTGCTGACAGTATTGTTGATGTTGATGGCGAACTAGAATCGGGCAGGTGGCAAGTTTTTGGCAACACCGAAAAAGTTGCTGTCAATCAATTGATTGATATTGGGTTGCCGTTTTTAGCACGGGAAACGACCGCAAATCTAGACAATCTAAAATCCAAAATCGAAAATCTAAAATCGTTAGGCGGGCAGCTAGCCGGTGAATTTCAAGTTGCGGGAAATGTTGACGATTTGACTGCGGGCGGAATCAATGTTACTGGCAACGGGAGGCTCAATTTTGCCGACAGCAATGTCAATTTAAACGGAGAATTGGTAGGGGGAAACTGGCAAGCAACAGCAGAAACAGATCGCACTTCCATCAGCCGCTTGGTAGATTTGACACTGCCGATTTTAGATGTGGCTTCAGCATTCAATCCCGAAAATCAGCAATCTGCCAATCTCAACAATCTAAAATCTAAAATCCAAAATCTAAAATCGATTGACGGACTGCTATCGAGTCAATTTACAGCATCGGGAAGTCTTGACAATTTGACTGCTAGCAGCATCAATGCCATCGGCAGCGGCAGACTCAATCTTGCCGGCAGTGATGTTAATTTTAAAGGAGAATTGGTAGCCGGAAACTGGCAGGGAACGGCAGAAACAGATCGCACTTCCATCAGCCGCTTGGTAGATTTAGGATTGCCGCTGTTAGATGTTGGCTTAGCTTTCACTGCTGACAATCCCCAAACAGTCGCCAATATCAACAATCTAAAATCCAAAATCCAAAATCTCAAATCGCTTGAGGGACAAATATCCAATCAAATTCAAGCCAGCGGCAATCTTGATAATTCCACCGCCGCTGACATAGGCGTCAGCAGCAGCGGCAAACTCAATATAGGGGACGGTACTCTTGCTTTTAGAGGTAAATTAGAAGACAGACGCTGGCAAGCTTTCGCCGATGCCGATCGAGTTATTCTCAGTCGCTTAGAACAAACAATCCGCAATACCCAACTGTTTCCACTAACGGCGACTTTGCCTAAAGGATTTGACGGCAGAGTTAACGGCCAATTCCAAGCAGCGGGCAGTTTGGATAACTTGACAGCCAAGGGAATTAGTGGTAGCGGAGAAGGACGGATTTTGGTCGATCGACTCGGGGCGATCGACACTACAGCAAAATTAGAAAACGGCAACTTGCAAGCAATGCTTGCAACAAACGGAATTGCCGTCAATAATTTAGAACAAACCCTCAAACAAACAGGTTTGCTAACAGCGGATTTACCGCCAGAAATTAACGGAACCCTCGACGGCCAAGTCCGCATTTTGGGAACAGTAGATAATCTAACCGCCAACGGCATCACTGCCAACGGCGACGGACAAATTCGACTCGCCAACGGCGGAGGAATTGTCAATGCTAAAGGCCGCGCTGCATCGGGGAATTGGCGCGCGTCTATCGAGGGCGAGCAAATTGCTCTAAGTCGCTTCCAGCAAGCCTTTGAAGCCCAGCGACAAAGCTTGCAACCCGAAGGTGTAGTCTCCGATGCCCAAAATCTCCCCCACCTTGCAGGACTGTTTAACGGCAATATCAATTTATCCGGCCCGATTGGGGCGGGCACGGGGGCACCGCCCCTACAAAATGTTCGCGCCGGCGGCAGTTTCCGCATCTCGGAATTGCCGTTTTTGAAACAACCTTTCGAGGCAGCATTTAATTGGGACGGCAAACGGGTGGAAATTGAGAACGCCACAACTCCCGGTTTGACAGCCAACGGCTTTGTTAACGTCGAACTCGCAGGTAAAGGAGGGCCTTCAATTTCCAACTTAGATTTGGATGTCAAACTCGCCAACTTTAACCTGGCAGCCTTACCTGCAGAACAACTAGCATTTTTGTCCACCGTGGCGGACAAAAATTCCTCACAGCAAAACCCACCCCTGCGCGGCAATGTCGATTTTACCGGCCGCCTCACCGGAACCCTCGCCGCCCTCAGCTTAGTTGGCGACGTGGAAGTGCGAAATTTAGCAGTAAATCAAATCGCTTTTGACCCGGTACTCGCGGGGAGTGTCAATGCGGATTCTGGGAAAAGTGTAGATTTGCGTTTGGCCGGTCGCCAAGACAAAATTGAAGTAGCTTTAAATCAATCTTTTCTGCCGACATCTTTCTTAATTCAACGCGGGGAATCTGTGGCTAGGGGCCAAACCGAGGGAGAAACTTTGCGAGTTAATTTAAGCGATTTTCCCCTCGCTGCTTTGAATCTATCACCGGGGAAAGAGGCCGGTTTGGGGCCGATAACTGGTACGGTTTCGGGACAAGTAAATGTGCCCGGTTGGAAGATGCCGTTAAATCCGGCGACTTTGCAAGCAAGCGGACAAATTGCGATCGCCCAACCGGCGATCGGCTACATTAAAGGTGACAGTTTCCAAGCCGAGTTCAGCTACGCTAACGGCAGCGCCACTCTCACAAATGGCATATTCCGCCAAGGCAGCGGTCAATACTTAATTTCCGGTAATGTTCAAACAGGCGCAAACCCGCAATTTGCCGGGAAAGTTAACGTCCAGCAAGGCAATTTGCAGCAGGTTTTAACCGCTTTACAATATTTCAATTTAGGCGACTTGGCGAGAGGCTTAAAACCTCCGGTTTACGGTGACAGTGGCGACGTGCAGACTGTAGCAGTAGGAGAACCAGAAGCCCCGCTAATCGAACAGTTGCGCCGCTTGGCAGAAATTGAAACAATTTTGCAGCAGCAGCAAGCAGTAAAATCATCAGAAAAATTGCCTCCCTTATCTCAATTGCAAGGCACTTTTGGCGCGGAAATTGCTGTCGCCGGTTCTTTGCAGACGGGCGTGCAAGCTCAATTTAACGTGAAAGGTGATAACTGGCAGTGGGGAAAATATGTCGCTGAAAAGTTCAGCCTTGAAGGCAGTTTTCAGGACGGGATCTTAACTGTTTTGCCTTTGGAAATTCGATCGGGCAAAAGTGCGATCGGCTTTTCTGGACAACTCGGACAAAAAGCTCAATCCGGGCAGTTGCGGGTAGAAAATGTGCCGGTGGAAGAGTTAGCAAAATTGGTGGAATTGCCTTTTGTGGATGTCACGGGAAATTTGAATTTGCGGGCGAATTTGGCCGGCAGTTTGGAAAACCCGCAAGCCACCGGAGAATTGAGTTTGCTTGAGGGCACGCTAAACGGAGAACCGATTAAACAAGCCGACGGCAGTTTCAGTTACAGCAATGCCCGCCTGAATTTTGGCGGCAGCGCTTTGGTAACTCAAACCGAACCGATTGAGGTCGCCGGAAGTTTGCCTTTTGAGTTGCCGTTTGCCACCGTGAAGGCTGATAGCAATCAAATTGATTTGAGGGCGAATTTGCAAAATGAAGGTTTGGCAATTATTAATGTATTGACTCCGCAAGTGGCGTGGGTCAGTGGCAAGGGACAGGTGCAAATTCGCGTAGGAGGGACGCTGCAAGACCCTGTAGCGCAAGGAATTGCGAATTTTGAAAATGCAACCGTCCGGGCTAGAGCCTTCCCAGAACCGCTGACAGGGCTAACTGGGACGGTGCGCTTTGAGGGGGATCGTATTCGGGTAGAAGGAATTCGGGGACAGTTGAGTCAGGGAGAAGTTGTGGCCGCTGGCGTGATTCCGCTGTCTGTGCCGTTTGCGGAGGGCGATGTCGATGCGGATAATCCCTTGGCTGTAAATTTAGACAAGTTGGCAGTGAACCTCAGAGGATTGTACAGCGGCGGCGTAGTCGGTCAAGTGCAGGCAAGGGGCACGGCTAGGCGTCCGCAGTTGAGCGGTAATATTGAACTGTACAACGGTGAAGTATTTCTCCGAAGTCCCGGCGGCGGCAGAACAGAGTTAGCTTCTTCCTCTTCTGCTTCTGATTCTGATTCCACATCTTCCCCTTCCCCTGCGACTGAGGTTTCTGATTCCCCTTCTGCTGCGACTTCCCCTTCCCCTTCCCCTTCCCCTTCCCCTTCCTTTGAAGTTGGATTGAACGATTTGCGGCTGAATTTGGGCCGGGGAATTCGGGTAACGAGTGCGCCGATATTGAGTTTTCAGGCGACTGGGGGCTTGACGGTGAATGGAACTTTAGATGACCTTCGCCCGGAGGGTACGATTCGGTTGACTTCCGGGTCGGTGAATTTGTTTACGACGCAGTTTAGACTCGATCGAGGATACGCGCAGACTGCTACCTTTATACCAACACAAGGACTCGATCCGACACTGGATGTGAGATTAGCAACTTCGGTGCAGGAGGTAACGCGGTTCCGCACTCCCGGCGCCTCTGTAGCCTCTGAAATAGCAGACGAACCGACAAGTTTCGGCAATGTGCGGAGTGTCCGAGTTCAAGCGTTAGTGCAGGGAAGGGCTTCTCAGTTGGCGGAAAGTCTGGAGTTAAGGAGTTCTCCGAGTCGATCGGAAACAGAGATTGTAGCGCTGTTGGGCGGCAGTTTCGTGCAGACTTTGGGACAGGGAGACAGTACACTGGCGATCGCAAATTTAGCCGGTGCGGGTTTATTGAACAACCTTCAATCTGCGGTTACCAACGCCACAGGATTGAGCGAATTTCGCTTATTTCCCACTCGGATTAGAGGCAACGAAGCACAAACTGCTAGTTCCAGTTCTGGTGCGGGTTCTCTCGGCTTAGGTTTAGAAGTTGGGTTTGACATCACGCGCAATATTTCAGCATCAATCATTCGAGTTTTGTCAGCAAATCAACCCACTGAATTTACTGTGCGCTATCGATTGAGCGATAAACTTTTACTCAGAAGTTCCAGTAATTTTCAAGGAGACAATCGCGTCACCGCTGAATATGAATTGAGGTTTTAGTTAGCAAAAAATACTGTCTACAAAAAGCTAACGATCCTCAACCCGGAGCTGAGAAGGTGAAAAGAAGAGAAGCCCTCAAATTAATCACAGTAAGTATTAGTTCTTTAATAGAGACAATATATTACTCCGGAGACCAATATATGCTTGGAAGTACGGTCAAAAATCATTATGACTGGATATTACTATACTGGATGCCCTATGACAATAATCTCTCAAGATTCGGACAACCAATTATTCAAATGCTAAGTAAAGGTGTAAAAAATGACAAGGTTTTGGTCGTAGTACAATCAGACTTTAGTGGCTCAGCACAAGTTTCTAGAAGCATCATTAGCCAAGGTAAAGTTGATACGCAATACTTAGAAACAGCAGATAGTAGTAGTGCAGAAGTCTTGAGTGAGTATCTAACTTGGGCACAATCTCAATTTCAAGCCAAACGCTGGGCTATTGTATTTTTAGGTCATAAGACATCTCCAAAATAGTAACACTTCGTGGTAATATCACATCATAAAGGTTTTTTGACACAGAAACATGAGCGACAT
>NZ_JAUBPT010000226.1:0-10134 GCF_036700905.1 Microcoleus sp. S13_C3
TCATTCTCTCCCGGCGCGGTGGCTCTAGTTCTTCTTTTGCCACCGTTCTCATCTTTGGCTAGTCTAAACTACAGTAATTGAGAATGGTGCAATATCTCAGTTACATCCGTTACATCCGTTACATAATCCGTTGCCGAACTCCCTTGCTATCGCCCCTCAAACTTCGCTATTATAAAAAGTTGCAGTTAAAACCCCACAACCCACGATCATGGCCAAGCGCGTCCAATTAGTTTTAAATAAAGATGTCAGCAAACTCGGCAAAGCTGGCGACGTAGTAGAAGTAGCCCCAGGCTACGCCCGCAACTATCTAGTACCCCAAGGAATGGGATTTAAAGCCACTCCGGGCATTCTCAAGCAAGCAGAGCGCCGCCGTGAAGAAGAAAGACTGCGCCAGCTAGAGCTCAAGCAGCAAGCTGAAGTCCGCAAAACCGCCCTCCAATCGGCTGGGCCTTTCATCATCTCCAAGCAAGTTGGCGAAGCAGACGCGATTTTTGGTACTGTCACCAACCAAGAAGTAGCAGAACTGATTTTCAACTCTACCAGTCAAGAAGTCGATCGGCGCGGCATCACTCTGCCCGAAATTCGCCAAACTGGTACATACAAAGCTGAAATCAAACTACACGCAGAAGTTACTGCCGAAGTTGATATTCAAGTTGTTCCGATGTAATTAAGAGTCATCAGTCATCAGTCATTAGCCATTAGTTGTTAGTCATTAGCTAACAACTAAGCACTGCTAAGTAAGGACTCAATAACGCTAACTTGCAGATTGAGAACCGGAGCATCTCTCCAGAGAGTAAGAAGCATTTTTTCAGGAGTGCGAGATCGAGAGAGCGTGAGTCTGGTATAAACGCGAGCTCGCGACAGAGCGCACTCCTACAAAACCTTACACTGATAATAACTAATGACCCCGCCGGAAAAACGGACACAAGCCCCGACGCTCATGAGAGTCGAACCTAAAATTTTAGGCTCTTGTTCAAGCTCCCAGATTCATCTGTAGAGTAAATCTAAAATCTAAAATCTAAAATCTAAAATCGACTGACTGAGGACTATTGACTAATGAGCGATTTGATGCCGACAAATATAGAGGCAGAAGAAGCAATTTTGGGGGGAATTTTAATTGACCCCGAAGCTATTTCCCGAATTGCCGAACTGCTGCGACCGGAGTTTTTTGCCATCACCGCTCATCAAGTCATTTATCGATCGGCATTAGGGCTATTTTTACAGGGCCAACCTACCGATTTAATGACGGTAACAACTGCGCTAACCGACCGCAACCAGTTAGAGCAAGTAGGAGGACTAACTAAATTAGCACAATTAGTCGATCGCACAGTTTCCGCAGTCAACATCGACCAATATGCAGTTTTAGTTGAAGACAAATATCAGCGCCGCAAATTAATCGAAGCTGGCAACAACATAGTACAATTAGGTTACGAGACGGCAACACCACTAGAAACAGTCTTAGACCGCGCCGAACAAGAAATTTTCAGCATCACTCAAGAACGTCCGCAACAGGATTTAGTATCGATCGGCGAAACATTAAACCAAACATTTCAAGACCTAGAAAATCGCAATGAAGGCCTCACACTTCCCGGTATTCCGTGCGGTTTTTATGACTTAGATGCTATGACAGGAGGCTTTCAGCGATCGGATTTAATCATCGTTGCAGCCAGGCCGGCGATGGGCAAGTGCCAAGCAGCCTCTACCGTAATAGTAGAAAGTGATGGAACTGTTTCTAGTATAGAACAAATCTATCAAAAACGTCAAGCTGAATTACTAACATTAGGAGAAGATTGGCAATTTCACCTAACTAGACCATCAGCTTTTATAGATGATGGAATTAAGCCTGTATTTCGGGTTACAACAAGACTGGGACGATTTATAGAAACTACAATTACACACCCATTTTTAACAATTAAGGGCTGGCGGCAGTTGAGGGAAATACAAGTAGGCGATAAGATTGCTGTTCCCCGCAGGATGAATGTTTTTGGTAAAGAAACCATCCGAAACTGTGAAGTTAAATTATTGGCTTATCTAATTGGCGATGGGTGTTTGACACGCAGCGCGCCTAAGTTCACCAATGGAAATACTGCTATACTACAAGATTTTGCTGAAGCTGCTACTAGCTTCGGAGGTCTTAAGCTGCGATTCAGCGAGCAAGGGAAGCGCACACCAGAATATTGTATAATGGGCGATCGAGAAAGTTACACAGATAGTATAAAAAACTTTGGTTATAATTTAGAAACAATCCTTTTAAAACGAAATTTTGACTCTAAAAAATTAGCGCTAGAATTGGAAGTTCCACCGCGATTAGTCCGGTCTTGGGTGGAAGGAATAGCATTTCCCAATCAAGAATTATTTAGTGGCATTTGCAGAGTTTTAAGAGTAGATCCAGAACACCTAGCCGATGAGGGAATGGATGTTATTAATACAAGTCATAAAAATCCCCTGAGAAATTGGTTAGAAAAGTTAGGTCTGATGGGAAAAAATGCTCATGAGAAAACTGTACCAGAAATAGTTTTTAAATTGGAGCGATCGCAAGTTGCCCTTTTTCTCAACCGCCTCTTTTCAACAGACGGCTGGGCAACCCTACTTACCAGCGGTCAATCTCAACTAGGCTACTGTTCTGTCAGCGAAGGACTAGCCAGACACGTACAGCATCTACTGCTGAGATTTGGCATCATTGCCGCCCTCAAAAAGCGTTCTGTCAAATACAAAAATACTCGCAGACCAGCTTGGCAAATCGATATTACTGACGCAAAGTCCATCAAAACATTCATATCAGAAATTGGTATTTTTGGCAAAGAGGTAGCATTATTTAAAGTAAAAGAAGCATTAGAAAATAAAGAATACCAAACTAACCGCGATTTAATTCCTGTCGAGGCCTGGGAATACCTAGCATTAGCAAAAGGCAACGAATCTTGGGCATCCTTAGCAAAACGCGCAGGCATCAAAGGTAACTCAAATATCCACGTTGGTAAACGTGCGCTGTCCAGAGAAAGATTCTTAGTTTTAGCAAATGCTTTAGATAATTTGTGGCTGAAAAGACTGGCAGATAGCGAGGTTTACTGGGATGAAATAGTTTCTATCGAACCGATGGGAAACAAGCAAGTCTATGACTTAACTATCCCGGAGACGCACAATTTTGTGGCTAACGATATCTGCGTTCACAATACAGCTTTCTGTACCAACATCGCCCACCACATCGCCGCTGGACAGCAGAAATTGCCGGTTGCCGTTTTCAGCTTAGAAATGTCGAAAGAACAGCTAGTGCAGCGTATCCTGTCCAGCGAAGCGAAAATAGAAAGTAACAGGTTGCGATCCGGTAGAATCAGTCAAAACGAATGGGAACCAATCAGTACAGCCATTGGCAATTTATCAGAACTACCACTATTTATTGACGATACTCCCAATATTACCGTCACAGAAATACGATCGAAAGTCCGCCGCCTCCAAGCAGAACAAGGCGGAACCCTAGGATTAGTCTTGCTAGATTACCTGCAATTAATGGAAGGTACCAGCGACAACCGCGTGCAAGAACTATCTCGAATTACCAGAAGTCTTAAAGGTTTAGCCCGCGAACTCAACGTGCCGATTATTGCCTTATCTCAGTTGAGTCGGGGTGTGGAAGCCAGGACAAACAAGCGGCCGATGATGTCTGATTTACGCGAAAGCGGATGTCTCGGTGGCGATAGTTTAGTTACCTTGGCGGATAGTGGATTAGAAGTCCCGATTCGTGATTTAGTCGGCAAATCTGGCTTTGCTGTTTGGGGATTAAATTCAGATACTCTGAAACAGGAAAAAGCGATGGTGACTAATGCTTTTTGTACTGGAGTCAAGCCCGTCTGGGAGATGACGACTTGCTTGGGAAATTCGATTACAGCAACAGGCAATCATAAGTTCTTTACATCAGATGGTTGGAAGCGGTTAGATGAATTAAAAATAGGCGATCGAATTGCTACACCTCGATCAATTCCTTGTAGTGAAGTGCAGACGATGGGTAATGCTGAATTAGCTTTACTAGGACATTTAATTGGTGATGGTTGTACTTTACCCCGACATACCATTCAGTACACGACGCGAGAATTAGATTTAGCTGAATTAGTTGCACATTTGGCTAGAGAAGTATTTGGTGATAAAATTAATCCCCGCATTAAACGCGAACGCGATTGGTATCAAGTTTATCTCTCCGCTAGTTATCGTCTCGCTCCCAATATTAAAAATCCGATTACTAAATGGCTCGAACAATTAGAAATATTTGGTTTACGTTCCCATGAAAAATTTATTCCCAGTTTAGTATTTACCCAACCGCAAGAATCGATCGCTCTTTTCCTTCGACACCTATGGGCAACTGATGGTTGTATCAAACCGACTAAAGGGAAGAAATGTCTTTATCCAGCTATTTATTATGCTTCTAGTAGCGAGAAGTTAGCCAGAGGAGTCCGTTCTCTGTTGCTTAGACTGAACATCAATGCGGCTGTCAGAGTTATTTCTCAAGGTAAAAAAGGGCGCGCACAATATCAAGTTTGGTTAGGAGGGAAATCAGACATAGAAATATTTGCGAATGTAATTGGTGCAGTTGGTAATTATAAAAGATCTAGTTTGGAAGAGGTAAAAATATATTTAAATAATGCTGATAGTGGGAAGACTAATCGGGATTTAATTCCGAATGAACTTTGGCGAACTCAAGTCAATTTTGCCCAAAAGCGCCTTGGTTTAACCGTCAAACAGATGCAAGATTGCTTAGGTATGCGTTATTCAGCCACAACGGATTACAAATGTGATATTGGTCGAGAACGCGCATATCAGTTGGGGAATATTTTGGATGCCGAAGAGATATTCAAGCTAGCTGTTAGCGATATCTATTGGGATAAGGTGAGAGAAATCAATTTTTGTGGCGAAGAAATGGTTTACGATATGACAGTAGAAAATATTGAAAGCTTTGCCACACAAGGTTTGTATGCCCATAATTCCATAGAGCAAGACGCCGACTTAGTAATTATGCTCTACCGCGATGAATACTATAACCCTGATTCGCCCGATCGCGGAATTGCAGAAGTAATTATTACCAAACACAGAAACGGGCCCACAGGAATCATCAAACTATTATTTGACGCCCAATTTACCTGCTTTCGCAATCTGGCATCTCCGAAGCGATCGTAAATCAACCAGAACATACACAAAAACCCGGTTTCTTAAAAAAAACCGGGTTTCTAAACACCGTAAAAGTTTTACGTTTAATTAGATTGAGCTACCTAGCCACCGATTCTCAACAATTCCACATCAAAAATCAGCGTAGCATTAGGAGGAATCACCCCGCCCGCACCGCGAGCACCGTAACCGAGTTCAGGGGGAATAATCAACTTGCGGCGGTCTCCAACTTTCATCGTACCGACACCTTCATCCCAACCCTTAATTACTTGACCTACGCCAATTTTGAACTGAAAAGGAGAATTGCGATCGCGCGAACTGTCAAACTTCGTGCCATCCTCCAAAGTTCCCGTGTAGTGTACGACAACCGTCTGCCCGGTTTTTGGAGTCGCCCCCTTACCCTCTGTCAATTCAACATATTTCAGACCTGAATCTGTGGTGACAGTTTTCTCAGTATTATCAGTCATGTCATTGCCAGCGATAGTAGCTGGTACCTCTGGTAAAGTAGCATCAGCTACTAGCAAGCTATTTTCATTCAAAGACTGCGCTGACAACTTCTCAATAGCAGTCTCGGGTAAAAGATTGTTCAATTCGGCTGCAACTGCTTGGGACCCAGAACCGCCCATTTGAGCGACTATCAAAAACAAAAAGCAAACCAGCATTACTCCCAAGCTGACTAGAACTCCTCGCAAAATTAATCCTCCTAATACTTTTAACCGCGATATCTCAGATATCTAAGACATCTAGTACAACAAGAACTACCAAATGTTATCTGAACTTTTCCACCAAAAAACGGCAGGTACCAGATAATTTTCAAGGCCAAAGTATGAAGTCAAAATGTTTGTAATTCTACATAAATGGCTTCTACATAAGTGCCTTTTTTAGCCTTCTGCCTTCGGGTGACAATCTTATCACAAGATAGCAGCGAACTTCTCGCGGGCGTTAGCGAAGCTTGCAGAAGAGGATCGAACTCAGCGCCAGTTACGGTTTTCTAAATCCCGCATCTGACGTTCCAAACGATCGAGCCTTCCGCGCAACTCATCCATTTCCGACTGTCGGGGGACTCCCATATCTTGCAGCATATTCCGTAGTTGCCGCTGCAACTGCGTCTCCCAATTGCCCTGTTCAGACTTGAGGTGCTCGGTCATGTCATCGACAAAGGTTTTGGCTTGCTCGGAATTGATTTTGCCATCTTTGACCCATTGCTCGCTGACTTCCTGCAATTTCTCTGCCACCAGGGAGGTAGTACCAATGCCCAGCATTACCAGTTGTTTGAGTAAGTTGCTATTGTTATCCATAGATTTTTCCTAATGTTGGCCCTTTCATACCCGATCGGCTCAGGTCGCCTGCTGTCGCTGCGAAACCATCTGTAAACTTAAAGTTACATCAGCGCACACCTACCTTTCTATTTTGGAGCATCCAGCCGCCTGATGGCGAGGCGATCGCCCATTCTCGGCGTTCGGAAAACCCCCTAATGAGCCTACCCACCACATTACCCCATCACCCTGCTGTCTATGCCTGATTGCCCCCGCTGTCACCAACCTGTAGACGCCCAAGCGCTCGCCTGTCCACACTGCAAAATCCCCCTCAAAGCTTTCGGTCATCCGGGTATCCCTCTTTATCGATCGAAACCCGAAGAATTTCTGTGCACTACCTGTATTTATCACGAAGACGACACTTGCAACTACCCGCAGCGTCCCTTTGCCAAAGAATGCACGCTTTATCACGATCGAGCTGAGCCACTTGTGCCACAGACGAGCCCTTACAGCAGCGGCGGCTGGCCACAATCAATCAAAAATTGGTGTCAGCGCCATCTGGTTTGGTTAGCATTATTAGGTTTAATTATTATTAGCATTGCTCTCTCGATTTAATCTCACATCTTGCACCATTCTGAAGAACAGGCTTTCCGGCCTGTTCCACAGGAGATTAATTTTCTTGTGGAACAGGCCGGAAAGCCTGTTCATAAAAGGCTTATTGACAATGGTGCAACATCTCAGTTTAATCTGATTGTACAAAGCGTAGAATAGAGAGATATCTGTTAATCTGGGTTGCTCTATTATTCTCTAAATTATTCATGAGCTACGTATTCGGCATCGACGGCGGCGGCACTAAAACAATCTGCCTTTTAATGGATGACAACCACCTTGTTTTAGGACGGGGTGAAGCAGGGCCGTCAAATTATCAAACCCTGGGAATTGAGACAGCCAAACAATCCATCCAATTGGCGATCGAACGAGCAGTTCTGTCCGCTAAAATCGAGACGAATAGCAATCTCAACATAGAAGCAATTGGTCTGGGACTAGCAGGAGTCGGGCGTCCCAAAGATCGTGAAATAGTGCAATTTGTAGTGCAGAACTTGCAGTTGACAAATACTTTACCAGTAACCCGATCGTTCCTGCCCAGGAATATAGTAATTAGCAGCGACTGCGCGATCGCACTTGCTGGCGGTACAGGTTATCCAGTGGGTATCGCCGTTATTTCAGGAACCGGTTCGATTGTTTTTGGGCAAAACCATCAAGGGAAAACTAAACGAGTCGGGGGTTGGGGATATATTTTAGGCGATGAAGGCAGCGGATATAACATCGCCCTTCACGGTTTGCAAGCTGCTTTGAAGTTCTATGACGGACGCGAAGACTTTACCGTCCTTGCGGAAAAATTTCAAACGCATTTAGGCCTCAGTAACCTAGAAGAATTGGTAGAAGTCGTTTACGGGCGCGGTTGGGGAGTCAAAGAAATTGCTGCTTTAGCGCCGATTGTCGATCGAGCCGCAGCAGAGGGCGATCGCGTCGCTGACTGCATTATCAATAATGCTGTGGCCGAATTAACCTATTCAACAAAAATAGCCATTTCAGCGCTATTTAACCAAACAGAAGAATTTGAAATTGTGATCGTAGGAGGTGTGTGGGGCGGAGAGGCAAATTGCCGAGGTCGGTTTGAAGCCGCCATAAGTGCGATCGCCCCAAAAGCTAAGGTAATTTCGCCCCGATACGAACCAGCTTTCGGTGCTGGATTGCTAGCCTTAAACGCTCTCAACAATTAATTGTTGACTGTTGACTGTTGACTGTTGACTGTTGACTGTTGATTGTTGACTGTTGACTGTTGACAAGCGAAATATTTTACACCTACTTTCCAGCTTCCAGATTCATCTGTGGAGTCAATTCTAAAATCTCAAATCTAAAATCGACTTGCCGGTGAGTATTTCAATATCTTCCTTATCTTCCCGATCGCCCCTGTATTGGGGATTTTCTCGATTTTTCCAAATTTTCAACTTCTGGATTATCAACCTTATCTTCCCAACTTGTAGAATTCCAGCCTGCCATAATCAAAACATCAGATGAATGCGAAACCAGAAACAAATTTAGCAGTAGTGCGTTCCTAAGTAAACAAAAACCGAAGCAAGGAGACAATTTATATGATTACTTCTCAAAAATGGCGTTCAGCAACAGCAGCAATCCTCGCACTGGGCATTACAGTGGGAACCAGCGCGCCGCTGGTGGTAGCTACTCCCGCAGAAGCCCAACAACGAATTTCCCAATTTGATAGCATCCGAATTCCGTCGGGCAGTGTCATTCCAGTTAGCTATGAAAAAGACAAAATAGTTGTCACCCGCGAAGAAACTGCACCTTTAACTTTAACAGTAGCGCAAGACATCCGCACACCTCAAGGCCGAGTATTAATCCCCGCAGGCAGCCAGATAGTCGGGGCACTGCAACCTGTCAGAAGAGGCAATCAAATCGGTACTCAATTTGTTGCCAGAGAGTTAATTATCAGCCGCCGCCAACGCTATCGGATTGACGGAAATTCAGGAATTATTACCAGAACCGAAAGAGTCCAAAAAGGTGCTGGCACAGGTTCAGTAGCGCAAGGTGCAGCCTTGGGTGCTGCTGCTGCGGCTGCACTCGCAGGCATTACCGGCGACAAAGCGATCGCGACTGAAGAAGTATTAGGAGGCGCTGGGATCGGCGCTTTAGCTGGAGTATTGTTGGGGCGGCGCAGCGTTGACGTGCTCGTGATTCGCCCGGAACAAGATTTGGCAGTGAGATTGCGATCGGACATCGTGCTCCGCTAATATTGGAATCTTCGGATTAATTATTTGCAGTAAAACATTGTCGATCGCTAACTTGTGGTCTCCCGATAATTGGCTAGGCATACTATTAAGGTTGTGCCTAGCCATGTTTGTTGGCGGAATTATTGGATGGGAGCGCCAACTCCGGCACAAACCAGCGGGGTTGAGAACTCATATGCTAGTAAGTATGGGTTGTGCACTGTTTGTTTTAATGCCGCTGGCAATGGGTAAAAATGAAAACGGAGGAGATGCTGTAGCCCGCGTAATTCAAGGCATTGCGGCCGGGATTGGGTTTTTGGGAGGCGGAGAAATCCTGCGGGAATCTCAGAAGGAAAGAGGCAAACCGGAAGTTCACGGGCTTACCTCTGCCGCCGCTATTTGGGTATCAGCAGCTTTAGGAACTGCGGCAGGATGCGGGTTGTGGCAACTGGCATTAATTGGCGCTTTAATGTCGCTGTTTGTTCTGAGAGTAATTAAAGAGTTAGAGCGTCGGAGTCGTAGGAAATAGTCTTAATAAGGATAGAAAATCGGGTATTATAAGCGTTATAACGTTTGTAGTTACGGGAAGTACGAGCGAGTTTTATGACGGTCAAAGTCCTCACTACCAACTAATTTTATTGCGGTCGATGGAGGGTAAATAATATTAGCTGTTTCATACCAAGTCCAGTTAATCATTGAGCATAAATTGTTGGCCCTCATCCCAGCCATACCTCTCAAGAAAGTGAAAAAGGGGCCTTACACAATTTGAGGATGATTATTGTGGGCATTGGTGTCAACTTAACGTTAAACCCTCATTCCGGCAGGGGTTTCAACAAGAGTCTCAAAGCCAAAGTCCTCGCTATGAGGACTAATGAGTTCTTCAGTCCTCTTTGAGAGCGTTTCACGGAGGCCCAGCACCCGTTATGAATCAAAGAAACTCT
>NZ_JAUBPT010000227.1:0-10020 GCF_036700905.1 Microcoleus sp. S13_C3
GAATCCCCAGACTGAGTTTATGTAGTGTGAGATTTATGAAGCTTATAGATTATGTTTTTTTACAATTTGAGATACGTTCTTTGCTTCAGCAGTGTAGAGATGGTTTGGAGAATGCTAAATCTTCTTTGGATGAGGATTCTTTAGACGACTATCTATATAGGTTGGAGCGTTTAACTTCCATTCATGAAGCTTTGGCTAATCCTTTGTCTAAAAAGAAAGAGCTTACAGAAAAATAGATTTGATGGGTTTTTGTTTACATAATTGTTTTTAGTGCTGCTAAACTTGCCAAGTGAATTGGGTAAAAGTAGTAGAAAAATTTTTTTTCTATTGCTGTTGGTTTTTGGTCTTTAGCTGCTTTGTGCCAAGCTAATATTAGTGGTGCCAAGATTGCTGATATTTGGAAAAAATAATTTGATGTTGCTGCGTATACCATATTTGTTACAATCCAGCTACCCCACCATATCCGATCGCCCGTGCCTTTTAAGTTAATCATCAGCACCGGGCAAGCCACTGCGTACCATCCGTAATTTACTCCCAATAATTGAGCTGTTACCGTTCCTAGTATCATTACTAGGATTTTTTTATTTGTTGGAGCTTTGTGAATTTGTGTAAATGTTATTACAGCTACTGCAAAGCTAATTAATATGTTGAATTCCACTCTGTTGAATAGTAATATGTATGGAATTTGGCTAATTATTCCAAATACTAACAATCGGGTAATTAAAGGTTTGGCATTGCTTTCTGGTTTTCGGCGCTTCCAGTTTTGAGCTAGCACCCATGCAAACAGCGGAAAACTTAAGCGACCAATGATACGCATTGGTTCTATTTCTAGCAAAAATCCTATGTGGTCTACTATCATTAAAATTGCTGCTAACCACTTAATTTGATTTTGACTCATCCTGATTGCGCTCCGTTTAGTTGATTTATAAATTCCGTGATAGTTTCTAAGCCTTTTTGTGAGATTATATAAATTTTTTCTCCTTGCTTCCATTCAAAACTTACTAAGCTTTGTTCTCTTAATACGTTTAACCTTTTATAGATTCCAATTCGAGATGGTGGCTTAGTTAAATTTATTTCGCCTATTTTCTTTACAATATTTGACAGCGATAATTTACTTTCGTGGCACAATACCGCTAGTACGAATATGTCAACTTTGCTCATACTTTTTAATATTTACTGGAACAATTCGATTTTAATACGATCGCCTGCTTTTACGCCGAGTTCACCAGCTCGCCCGCCTCGGAGTTCAATAACTCGATCGACAGCAGTATTGGGTCCGTAGGTAGGACAAGGATTTGCAGTACAAGGAGGTGCAGAAACTTTGACTGCTTCAATTACCCCATCCCGGATAAAAATCATATCCAGAGAAATCTTGCAGTCTTTCATCCAAAAATTCACCCGCTGCGCTGATTGGAGTTCAAACAGCATTCCTCTGTCATCTGGTAAAGAAGTTCTGTACATTAAGCCTGTAGCTTGCTGTTCCGGTGTTTTTGCTACTTCAAGTTTTATTAGGTGGTTGCCTATTTTAGCTTTACCAGAAATAGGCAGTATTTGATTCGATGTTTTCCCAGTATTTGTTGGTAAATTTGGCGAACATCCCAGTAAAAACATACCTATTCCGCCAATACCTAGCAAATTAGTTAAATGATTCATAATGATTTTAGGTTGGTAGTTGGTTAAGATTTTAGTAAACATCTTTCCTTAAAGCAATGGGTTGCCAAAAAGATAAGTGTGATTACTGTTGTGTTGCCAATCCATCTCTCAGAAGATAGATTTATTGATTGGGCAACAGAATGATTGAATTGATTTTAGCGGCTTCGATCGCAAGCACTACGACAATGCCGCCACCGCCACCGGTTGCGACTCCTGCGCCTCAACCTGTCTATACCCCTCCCCCATCGCCTCCTCCTTCTGAATCTTGGTCTGAGAAAATGTGGCGTCGTTATAAGGACAATGTTAAATAATGGCTGTAACTAAAGAAGGTCGTGATTTAATTACTAGCATTCTCAGCGTTGCAAATACGAACCCTGAAACAACTGCTCGTCAGGGGATGAAGACCACTAATGTTCCTGGCTATCCCGTGATTTTGTGTTGGGCGCGATGGGGAGGCTCGGAGCTTAATGCTTCTGGTAACAATAAAGCATTTCTATTTTTGCCGTACTTGCAGACAGGTCAGATGCCATTGACGAAATACAATGGCGCGACTTCTGTAGAGACTCCGCTTGATATGGTTATGTCCGAAGTTGCTAATCCTTACAATTGCAAGGTTGGTGTAACGCCTTCACTTAACATTAGTAAGTTAATCGAGGGTGAATATTACAGTTTTGTTTTAGCATTGAAACCCGCTGCTGTTGGCAACGGTAATAATCCTACTCCTTATTGGGATGGGTGGATTAAGGCGGTCGGCGCTATTCCTAGCGATGTTTTTAAAGACTATTTTTCTCTTTTTAATATCACTAAAAGTCAGTGGACTAAAGTTAAAGTTTCTCGTGATGGAGATGATGAGGATGAATCAGATGAGACTCCTGATCACAACAACACCCAGTAATGATGACTTGATATCTTTGATTATTCAATTTATCTGGGCTAACCTTTTTATTGTGTTGACTCAATTCTTTTGCCTTGCTTTGATTCTTCGCATAGTTAGGCTATTTATTGATTGAGGTGTTGATGAATGTCTCTCGATTTAATGGTTGTTTTTCTCGCCGTTTGGCCCCACTTCTTATTGTTTTTGGTTGCAGTTTTTGGATTCTGGGCTATTCTGTCAGCCCTTCGCTAGCAGCGGTCGATCGCATTACTGGAGCTGAGGCTGTTCAACGTCTGCAGCAAGTTTTGGGAGATCCAGCTAAATTTGAGAATGATATGAAAAATTCTACACAGGATTTCATTTCTGACCATTTTGGCACGATGGCTATTGCTGCTGCTTTTGGAATTGCAATAAGGATGAGGTCTTAATATTATGTTTTCGCTGCTTCTTTCCTTTTATATTGCTGCATCTCCTAGCATTGCAGGTAGCGCTGCTGAGGCAATGAATTTCATCAAGGAAGATATCAAGCCTGTGATTCAATTTTCGATGGATTGGGCTGCTCGGTGTGCTTTGGCTGCTACTTCTACTCATGCGTTTATTGTTGTCTGTAAGAGGTTTTTAGATTGAAAAAGTTTTTTCAAGATTTACACGCTTCTGCTGAGCGGTATATGGCTTTACCTGACAAATTGATTGATACCCGTGCTGTTTTCATTGCTCAAATTGCTTTATGTTTGTTTGTTTGGGCTTGCATTTCTACTGCTCAATTAGCAATAGTTAATCGTTGTGTTGCCCCTCTTCCTTCTAGTTTTATTGGTAAATAATGTTTAACTTTTTGAAGATTTTAGTAGTTGATACTACTGCGAGATACCGTATCAGGGTGACGGTATTAGTTTTTAATCCCTGGTTGTGTACTTTAATCTTATCTAGTAGGTAGTGAAAAATGCTTTTACTCGATTGTGTTCAAAAAGTTGAACTTGACGACGACAAACCTTTTAACTCGTTAACTCCTGACCAATTAGCTGGATTGAATCGAGCTTTTTGGAGTGACCAAGAAATCAAGTTTGCTCGCAAGTCTGCCGTTTCTGCTGGAGCTGTTGGGGTTGGTGTTGGTATTCTTGGGGCTGGCGGCAGTTTCGCTCAAGTTGCTTCTGGTGGTGCTGGTGATGCTGCAGCGGCTGCAAAAGCCAGCATTGAATCTGGCGTGACGAATGCTATTGATATGATTAAGGCCATTGACGGGATTGGTCTTGCTGCCTTTGGTGTGGCGCTGGCTCCCCTCGGTTTCATGACCACGTTGAGAGTTCTCAATATGGTTCTTAGTCGCGTTTAGAATTTTCAGCTTCTACAAGGCGATCGCTGTGCTTGGCGATCGCCTTTTCAATTAAAGGAGGTTACTTTGCCTTTTACTGCTATTTATGGACTTCCTGGGCGGGGTAAGAGTTTGTTGATGTTGCAGCATGGTCTTAGGATTGCTGAAAAATATAAGCTTCGTTTAGTGACAAACTTTAACCTCGATCCTTTACCTCTTGCTTATTACTGCAAAATTAATAATTTAAAATGGCTTTGGGCGAACATTCCCAAAGGTATTGTTTACTATGTTTCTAGTAATAAAAATTTTGCTCAGTTTTTACAAATTCAACGGGCTGTAATTTTGCTTGATGAGATGGGATTATACGCTCCATCTGCCCAGTCCTGGACTTTGCCAGCGGAGGCATTTAATGCAATAGCTAATAATCGTAAAATGTGCCAACATATAGTTTATGCTGCACAATATCCTACACAGGTACATTCGTCGCTTCATCAGATTTGTTCGGAGATTTTGTACGCTGAGGGTACTACTATCTGGAGTGAAGAATTAGGTAATGAACGCTTGCTTTTTAAGGATTGTCACTTATTTATGCCAAGTGAATTTGAGGTCTGGTTTAGGGACCCCAAAGTTCGCAAAAATCCTGTTAAGGTATGGGTTTTAGCGACTAAGCATTGGAAGGGAATTATCAGTGCTTTTGATAATTTAACTTTTCAAATTTATGATAGTTTTGGCTTGCTAGAAAAACAAGACGATAAAGTATCGCTTGATAAGAATTTTGGCTATCAGCCTTATGTAATTGATTCTGCCTGCTCTGTTGAGTTGTCGGCCCAAGACCTTCTTGATGAAGGTCATACATTTAATGAGATTGAAGAGAAACTAGACCAATATTATAAAGCTGATAGATTTAAGAAGAAGCGTATTTATGAAGCTAGTAACAATTATCCCTTTGTCGCTTGGAAATTACAGGGTGAGATTCCTTTTCCGGGACCTCATATTTTTCAAAAGATACTACTTCCTTTGTGGAATATGTTACCTGCTGCTAGCTATCCTGGTCTTAAGAAGTTGGATTTAAGAATTACTAAGGAGTGTTTGATTTGGGATAGATTAGATAAACAAAGTAAAGATGGGTATAAAATAATGTGGAGACTTTTCATAGGTCTGATTTTTTGCTTTATTAGTTTGCTAATAACTAATATTTTCTTGTTCAGAAACCCTTTGATAGCGCTTATTTGCTGTGTGGGGTCGTTTTATCTACCTGTTCAAATGTTTAAGTAATATGGAATATTTACCTCGAAATATCAAAATTGATTGGTTGCGGTTCCAGGTGTCGAGTAACTCTCCTAGTATTCTCCGGCAAATTCAGCATACTTTGGGATTACCTTTTGAGAGGAAACAACAGCAATTGCAAGATGCTCGTGACACTAACGTTCTTGCTTTAAATAAAATTTGGCATGAAGTTTATGAATTTCAAGGTAGTTTGATAGGTACTCGTTATCCTGCTGGAAGTCATGAGCTTTATAAGTATTTTGTTGACCTTAACGGCTCTGCCCTTGGGGGTGTTACTTTTGATAAGGTTGTATCTCTTTTAGCTTTTTGTCAGTTTGAAGATGAATTTGTTGCTAATCGAATTGATATTGCTCTTGATTTTCCTGTTCAGACTCCTCGATTGTCGCGTCGTTATTGGGAGCTTTTTTTAAGTGATAATTTGTTGGTTGGATATCGTTCTATCCGTCGTATTTCTAATACTGGCAATAATCGCCCTGGCACTACAGTATATTTAGGCTCTCGTGAGTCAGAGCGATTTGTGAGGATTTACGATAAAAATATTGATGGTACAGATTACGATCGCCTTGAGATTGAATTTAAGCGTACTCGAGCTGAATGGATTATGCAGGAGATGGTTGCTTGTCCTGTTGAGGAATTGCCTAAATTTTTAAATGGTGTGGTTTGTGGTCAAATCAAATTTTCTAGGCACCGTGAAGATATAGAGTTTTTTAAAGATTATAAATATGGTCCGATTTCTGTTCCCGCTCCGACGCTTCACCTGGATATTGAGCGTTCTATCGCCTTCATAGAGAAGCACTGCGCTACGTTTGCGATGGTTCAAGAGTTTATGGGGCCTGAAAAATTCGATAAATTTATGCGATCGCAGTTGGCGGCCGGTAAACTTCGGATGAAGCCTCGACATCGTACTATTTTAGAGAATGCTAAGTTTTTGGGTGTTACTGCCCTTGGAGTTTTTCTGATGTTAGCTCGGACTCCTGGTGCGATCGCTGGTGGTAATTTGACTTGCCCTGCGCCGGTGCCGCTGTCATTTCAGATGTCCCAGAAGTTTCCGATTGACATCGTGCAGCCCACGCCGGCTGAGCAAGCGTACTTTGACAATATCGGTGACGGTTGCTTTCAAATCAATGCTGGTTTGGAATTTGAGCGTATTTGTCTTCCTGGCATGATTGTGAATGCGCTTAAGCCTTTTGTAATTATGGGTTTAGGCATAAAGTTTATATTTAGTGATTAATATGTTTCTATTTCCTTTGTATATTGCCACTACTCCACCGCCACCACCAACTTATACTTGGTGTGTTTTTGAAATGATTCAAGTCAATACAAAAGAGATGATTTCTGCCGCTTACGGTATGGGAGATGTTCCCGCTAACACAGATTTACAAGGGCTTTGTCAATCTTTTTATACTCGTGATATTCGCGCTGAGGACAAGCCCCTGGAGTTAGTGAGTTCTGTTGGTTCTCAAACTACATCGAATCCCGATAATTTTTGGATCGATAATACTTGGCGGCGTCCCTTAACTGAGGCTGAGAAGGAGCAATATGATTGTATTTTAAACAAGTCTGGTGGGTTAGCTTTATCTAATAAAGTGCTAGATTTAATGCCTGTTTCTCCTGATTCTATACGCATTCCTGCGTTAATGATTGCTGCGATTGACTCTGTTAATTCCCCAATCATGCGTTACGCTGCTGTTGTTTTGTATACTACTGGGTTGCCTGTTATGTTGATAGCTGGATTGGTTAAAGCTTGGCGTTTGGCGAAGAAATAGATGCTTTTGAGATTTGCAAAATTAGCTGGAGGTCTGCGGTTGTTAATTTCTACTGCTGCACCGTTGGTTGTTTCTTCTGCTTCTTTGCTTAGTGCTCGAACTGCTGCTTATTTAGTTGGTTTTGGGTTGGGTTCTATATTGTCTATTTGGGCACCTGTTATTTTGACTTTGGTTAGTTTAACTGGTTCTTTTGGTGGTGGTGCTACTGATACAAGTATTTGTGATGCGTATAGGGCACAATTAGCACAATTGGAGGCTATAAATGCTTCAAGAATTGCAGAATGTAATCATTTATATGAAGTTTACAATTCTGCTTATCAAGCATGGTTGATACGGTATATAGATTTTCGTAATAGTTATCCTTACGATTCTTGTGATAAAATTTGTGCTGATGATATTTCGGGTCATTATTTGTGTTCCAGTTGTTTGCGAGATATTGAAACTCAATTCAATCTTCATGCTCCTGTACCTCCTGAATTACCACTTTGTCAGCAATTAGAAGATATAAGTGCTTGTGGTTCCGAGTCTCCGCCAGATTGTCCTTTTGGCAAAAAAGTATGGCTTCAAGTTTTATGGGCATCTCCTCGTGGTAATGCTTCTGATTCCAAGGGTTGTTTTATCGTTGCCTATAGTCAAGATAGTCCTGATTTGCCTGTTGATATTGAGTACAATCCTTTTTTAAAAGAGCAATTTGTTAGGAGTCGTGCTGCTGATTGGAGTTCAATTATTGGCAATAAGTTAGCAGGTGTTGATACTACTAAATGGAAAGATTTAAATTCTACTAAGGGATGGGATAAAGGCTATTGGGCTGCTGAATTTGTGGATACTGAGTGTCGTGGTTGGCGTCCTGGTTGGAGTTTAAAAATTAAATGAATTTTAAAAAATTAATAGTTGATGGATTTAAACTTGGTGTAATTGTTAATTTTTCAACAGTTTTTATAGCTATTGCTTATATTGTTGCTGTTGAGAATTATTTCAAACCGTTTCATTTTGTTCGTTCTGTTCAAGTGGGAACAATTCTCAGTGGTTTCAGTATGTTTGACTCCGTTAATTTGCAAAATACTGTACCGCTTCCGCGTTGGCAGGCTATTGAGAATCGTTTTGATTTTTTCGTGCCTGATGTGGCTTTGAGAAGTGACGATAGGGGTATAAAGATGCCTCGTGTTGAGCGTTGGTGTAAAACTCATAATTGTTGGGCACACAGAATTGATTATCAAGATATTAGAACGTATGATTATAAAACCTTCACAATCGACGATTGGTTTTTTGATAATCGAAGATTTTTAAATACTCGTTTTGAGAATGCGCGTGTTTTCCCGCTTGATGTGTTTCTTAAAAAACTTCCTCCTAACACAACTATTATTCTTAATGAACCTTTGACTTTTTTCTTAGAGCATGAGTTAAATTTTCAACTTTTTAAGAACTGGGTAGTCATTTTGAGACGGAAACATCCCCATTTAAAGTTTAAGCTCGGGTTGCAATTACATTTTCAATGGCTAGACTCTCAATGGCTGAGGCTTCAGGATGGTCGCTTGTTTTCCCAATTTCAGCAATTTTCGATAGATTATTCTATCCCCTGGGGCGTTTCTGAGTTCTCAATCTACGATCGCGTTTGGCGGCGTCGTCTCCGAAATAGTTATGATGCTTCCGGTCGTCGCACTGACGGTGTGATTCCTTGGATTGAGTCCGCTGTCCCCGATCGCCTTCGCCGTGCGATTGTCCTTTTTCAGGCTTATATCATCCACCGTGATGTCGTGCGATCGGGTGCGAGTTTCATTGTTGAGTGGGGTAATGTCCCAACTATTTGGTTTTCTGGGGAGATTGATCAGGATTATCAATCGTATTTTGCGTTGTTTGATTGGGAGGGTCGGCCGCTTCCGATGTGGTGGGCTGTAATGCGTGGCATTTCTGATGCAAAAATCCCGCTAAAATTGCAACCTGTGAAAAAATAAAAAGTATTGTTATAGAGATTTTTCTATTGTGCGCTGCTCTTAGGGGATAGAGCATTAATTTAAAATAGAAAGATTTTGCCTCAAAGTTATTTCCGTTCTTGAGTATTTTTTTAAAAATAAATGCACCCCGTCCGTAGTTGAATTGCTGCTGGCAAAATTTTTCTATGTCTAATTCGTGCCAGTGGGTAACAATTGCTTCTGGCTCATAAATTATTTTGTAGCCATAATTTAGCCATTTTTTACAAAAGTGTCTATCTTCTCCCCCTGGTATTGGGAAATTTTCATTAAATCCGCCTATTTGCATAAATCTTGCTTTCGATACAGCAAAATTATTCGATGTTACAAATTGAGGCGTGTTTTTGTTGTAATGTTCATATAACCAATTAATAATTAATTGGCTCGCTTCGCTGTATACATTGTCTACAAGCCCGTTTACAGTGCAGCCTCCTATTAAATAATTGGGGAACCATTTAAGATGTTCTTCTATTTTTACCAACCATTCTGGTTCGACTGTGCAATCATCATCTATAAATCCTAGATATATACCTTTTGCTGCTCTGGCTCCTTTATTTCGTGCTGATGCTGGTCCGACATTTCCAGATTTTATTAAGTTAATATTTAAACTTTTGAAGCAAAAAATTGCTCGATCGGCTCGATCGTTCCCATCATCAACCACAATTACCTCGAAATTAGATTTTGGATAGTCTAATTTTGTTAATGAATTCAGACATACAAACAAATCGTTGATTCGATTGTAGGTCGGGATAATTATTGAAAATATAGGCTTACGCATTGGTTTTGTGCTAAAATGTAATTATTCTATTTTACAATAGTTGAGTTGTTTATGGATATTGAACATAGTAGATGATGAAAAAAAATCATTTGTATTAGAGCAGCTAACTTGTATTCTTGATTTGTTAGAAAAAGCTGAGTTAGAAACTAATAATTTACGTTATCAATTTCCGATTGATTGATTTAAATTTTTGGAGTTTTTCAATGAAAAAACGAGCTGTGTATAAACGAAAACTATTGCGGGCTTTGAAGTCTGCATTTTTAGAAATGGATACCCTACCTACCTATATTGCTGATGAAGCTTGTAAACGAATTGTAGAAGTATCCTATAAAAAACCACTTAAGTGATAAACCGATCGCTTGAAAACGTGGGCCGGGGGGGGAGCC
>NZ_JAUBPT010000228.1:0-9951 GCF_036700905.1 Microcoleus sp. S13_C3
TTGAAGACTGGAGCGATAAACTCAAAGAAGAAAAGCCGTCCTAGAAGGACGGGGCTTGTACCCATTTCTTTGGTCAGTCGCTAAGATAATTTCCCGGTGGGAAGCCGAGAAATTATCAACTAAATCAACCTTTTTTCTGCTGGCGTTGGAGCTTAGTTTTCCAATTGGCGAGCTCCTTCTGAGCCGGCTGATAACTCTTAGTACCCGACGGCACCAGCGAAGCAGCTTCAACTGCCTCTTTCAGCTTTCCTTGAGAGCCGCGCAACTTAGCAATTTTGAGAATACTTTCGCTCCACTCTCCAATTAACTGTTGAGCTTCTTCATACTTCGGCTGACCGGGTTCAATTTTATTAGCTTGCTGGATGCCTTTACTGTAAGAAGAGGCAACCCCCCGCTTAATTTGACCCTTAGCAGCAGATAGCAAAGCAGCATTTACCTTCTGGTCTTTGGATAGCTCCTCCCACTGAGCGATCGCCTGTTTCGACTGATTGTAAACAGGCTGATTGACATCAGGCATCAATTTAGCCGCCCCGATCGCCCCCTGGAAATCGCCCCGAGCAGCCCGCCCGTTAGCTATATCCAAAATTGTCAAACTCCAGCGCTCAATATCCTGCTGAGCCTGCGGGAAGAGCGGATCGCTAGGCGGAATCGTTCGAGCCTTAACCACTGCTTTATTAAAACTAGAAGCCGAACCATCCTTGAGGAAAGTTTTCGCCTCAGCCCACACCTGCTGGCTGGATGGTGGCTGCTTGGTTCCAGTCCCTGCTTGCACCGCCCGCGGTTGGTTCTGCGACCCCCCAGTACCAGTAAATTTTTGAGATCCAGAGTTTTGGGCATTTCCAGCAGGCGATCGAGGATCTCCTTCCTGCTGACCAATAAAAATTGATTTGTTCGTCACAAAAACACCCAACAGCAGCACCAAAGCCGTAGCTGAACTCCACAAAACTAGCTGCTGCAAAAATGACTTATCCGACCCCCCGTTATGCTCAGCCTCCGGCTTTTGCAAGTTCGGTCGATCGCCCCCCCGATCGTCGGCAGGGGCCACAGCATTCGGCTGCGAAACAGGTGCCATCTCCACCGGCGAATCCTCAGCAGTGCGAACTGCCGGAGGCAGATCCATGCGAGCCGTAGCCGTAGCCATTTGCGGGCGATCGAACCCATCAGCCGTACCAACCGCCATATTGCCGTTGCGTCCTGCCCAAGCAGCAGTTGGTACCCCTAAAGCATCCGGCAAAATCACCAAATTAGCCTTTCCTGGAGGATTCACCACCATCAAAGGTTCTTGTTTCGGACGCAAATGGTGGTCACAAAGCTCCGGCAGTCGATCGCTCAAAAAACGGTCTAAACCCTTAATGGTCATGCACTGGCCCGATCGCAGCCCCTCCAAAAGCGCCGTCGTAAAAAACCCCTGACGCAAAGCCGAAGTTTCCCGCGAAACTTGATTCGGGCGGCAAGAAAGCACCGTCGGGATTTCCAGTTCCCGCGCCAGATCGACCGTTTGAGAGCCGATCTTTTCCCCCGCTTTCACAATCTGGCTGCGGTTCATATCAACCAGCACCAATACCGTTTCTGTAGGAGCGTTTTTCAGAGTATTCAACAGCAACTCTACCGGAATCCCCGTACCCTGAATGTCAGCCGGATTGCCGTCAACCGGCATCAAATAATCCTTACCTTCATAGCTGACACCGTAGCCGCTAAAGAAACACCAGAGTAAATCTCCCTGTTGCACATGTTCCGCGCACAGGCTTTGGGTCAACCTCAGAATATTTTCCCGATTTGGATATGTAGATTGACCCCACAGCGACGGCGAGCTATCGGTCATCAGCAGACATCCATCCGGCGCAAAACCCGCCTCCTCTGTCAAAAAACCGTACAGAGCCTCTGCATCCTCTTGGGCATAACTCAAAGGCTGGAGTAACTGATATTGATTGATGCCTATTGCAATACAAGCGTGATTTTTCATCCCCATATGTCCTATATATATAGTGGACAGCTTGCACAAAACGATAACACATAGCAGTTTAAGGTTATACCCACTTTCGCCAGCACTCAGAGAGCAGTTGTCCGAAGGCAGAACTCCCAACAAGCCCCCAAATTTAGCATCCTAGAATTTTTAATTTTTATATTGCAGTAAAAAATTATACCCGGTGCCTGCCTTGAGAAAAATAAAGTTAAATTGGATACACAGCCCAGTCTATTTGACTCTAATTTTCACCCAACTACACCAAAAAGGAATAACCCGCCAATGGTCTCTACCGCCAAAAAAGAAATCTCCCCTCACAGCGAATCGTTACTGAAGCAAAAGTATCCTAAAACTCATAGCCACTACAGGTTTCAGGATTTTTTTGCCTTCGATCGCCAGAGGGGTACAATTGACGACTGGAATGAGTCGCGCAACATTTTTACCAGCGAAGACTTCATTATCGGTTTGGTGGAGGGGCTCGAAGAAGAAGTCGGCCCCGCGTCCTCTGTCATCATGTATACTATTGGTTGCCAGTGGGGACTCCAAGATTCCGAATTTTTTCAAAAATGGTTTAGTGCCGAATACAGCCAGAACATTCGCCAGTCAAATCTCATGTTTCTGCTAGAAACTTGGTGGTGGCCTTTCACGGCTCAAGGTTGGGGTCGCTGGGAAGTGGACATGAGCGATCGCAAACACGGCTGCATCTTCATCAACCTCTTTGACTCAGCAGTTGCTCGCACATTGGGAGACGTAGGCAAACCGGTTTGCCACCTATACGCCGGTTTGTTCGCCGGTTTCTTCGGCTCTTTAGTCAAAAAGCCTCTGAGCTGCATAGAACTCCAATGTTACTCAATGGGAGAAACCTATTGCAAGTTCCTGCTTGGCAACCCAGATAAAATTGATGCAGCAGCATTCTGGCTCAACGAAGGTGCCAACGCCCGCGATATTCAAAATCGATTGCAACACGGTGAAATATTGCGGTAAACAACCTGGAAAGGCACATCCCCTGCCCTGCCTTTCCTCCCACCAATTTCGCCATGAAAGTGCGATGGTGGATTTCTCCAGGCAGGAAGAAAGATGAAAAGTCAAACTTCATGGTTGGACCAATCTGTCCAAGAATTCTTTGGTCACTATAATTGGCTGGGAAAATCTTTAGAAACTCCAAATGGCTCGACCCCCGGTCAACTTCTGAGTTTAACCCAGCCAGTAGCAGACTTTTTTCAAGCTATTTCTTGGGAAGGAATTCCGGAAGTAGGTGCCCTACCCCTACCCCCACCCTTGCCAGTAATTTCTATTTCTGAACAAGCAGAAGTCACCATTGATGACCTCTTCGACCTGTTTTAATCTGTGTAGGGAATGGAAAATGACCCTGAGTTAATATTAGGAATTCGGAAGTGCCACTGGTAACTTTATTATTTATTATTGGGAAGTAGGAAAACTACAACTAATAAAGAAAAACTACCACTTGCCAACTGCCAACTGACAACTGCCAACAGACTTCCTTTTATCAATTACCGATTACCACTTAATTAAAATCATGCACCATGAGATTGAGGCGCTGCTGGATCAGGCAGAAAACCGCTTTTTAAAAGGCGAAGAACTCATAGCTTTTAAGCGTCAAGCTGTAACCCTTGTCCAGCGCTTAAAAATTTACGAATTTTTGCGAGAGAAGGAAGCCAGCATCTTCCAACCAGTAGCCAACCAGCTACAAGAAACGTTCCCCGACGAAAAACAAGAAACCTTAGAACGATCGCTCAAACACTGGGTATTAGTCTTGCGGTACTGCGCTATGGCTATGCTGCTGAACGATCAAAATTTTCTCGAACAGCGCCTTGTAGACTGGCTTTCCGGCATAGTCGAAGCCCACCAAACTCAAAAAATCGAAGCAACTGTTTGCAATCTGCTGCAAACTCGTTTAAAAGAATTGCTTTCCGAGCAAGCCCGGGCTATATTGCAACCATTTTTCGACCAAGCACAGTCAATTATTATTGACCAAGGTAATAAATAATCAGCTTTCTTCCCAATTTCCAATTCCCGATTCCCCATTCCCAATTCCCGATGATTAATATTGCCGACTTACTCAAACAGCCCCGACTCCCTGGAAACTACTTTGCCAGCGATGCCTACGTCCGAGGCGACCTCGAACTCGGCCTCCTCGAAAACCGCCGGGGCGATCGCCTCTTAGCACTCCCAGAAACACTGATTCAAGCCATTTATATCGGCTTAGAACAAGAAACAGGTCAAGCCTCCCGCCTCGTGCTTTTCAACTGCGGTCGCTGGTGGGGTAAAAACTTCTACGTGCGTTTTTGCGAAGAAGTCAGCGAATACTACGGTCAGCCCGTTTCTGAAATGGAAATGGTAGAATTTCTTCAGTCCTTACAGCAGTGTTGGAAAACTCATGGATGGGGAACATTTGAGTTTGACCCCAGCTATTCCGAACAGGGATTTTTAATAGTAAAAATTGCTAACTCTCTTTTTGCTAAAACAGCTCCCAAGTCTAAGCGACCAGCCTGTTTTTTAGAAGCAGGTATTTTAAGTTCGTTCTTTAGTCAGCTTACGGGTCGAGAACTTCACTGCCTGCAGACATCCTGCGAATCATTGGGTTCGGACTGCAACCGCTTTATTTTAGGGCTGCGCGATCGCCTACAACCGGGCGATTCTATGGTCGAAGAAGGAAAAGACCATGAAGCTATTCTCAGTCAACTTTTCCAAAAAAACTGACTTGTTTGACAGCTATTAGTTTGTTAATAGCTGTCAAATCGATTGTTTGGTACTCATATTATCCACCGTATCATCAAAACTGTGAGTTAAATTATAAAAAAGCTCCTGAGTAAAAAAAATTAGGTTTTAGCAATTTAAATACAACCTGATAATAACTAGCAGCTAGACAATTCATAACTTACTCGGTAAATTCCTAAAATTTAAAAGCAATCAAAACCTCAAATATTTTGCTAGAACTTAATGGACGCCAATGAACTTCTAACTCGATATGCAGCCGGCGAAAGAGATTTTAGACTGGCCAATCTGCGCGGCATTGTGTTGAGTCCGATCGATTTATACCGTTCCAGCGATGCCCCAACTCTAATTTTGGCAAACCTCAACCAACACCAGCAACGACCCTACTTAATCGGTGCTAACCTCAGCGGGGCCGACCTCACCAAAGCCCATCTGAGCCGAGCCAATCTCAGCAAAGCTGACCTCAGTGGAGCCAATCTCACCGGCGCCAACCTCATGGCAGCCAGTCTGAGCGGAGCCAATCTGAGCGAAGCCAATCTCACCGGCGCCAACCTAGCCGGATCTCATCTGAATTGGGCAAACCTGACCGGAGCAATTCTTCCCAATGCTAATCTCATAGGTGCAGATATGAGCGCCGCTAACCTCACTAAAGCCATTCTCACTGAGGCCAATCTCAGTAAAGCCTATCTGATTAAAGCTAATCTCAACGGGGCAAACTTCAAAGATGCCTACTTAAGTCTAGCGAGTCTGAAAGAGGCCGACTTAACCGAAGCACAGCTCACCGGAGCCGAATTATCCAAAGCCAACCTAGCCGGAGCCAACTTAACCCGTGCTAACCTCAGCAAAGCCAACCTGTTGAAAGCCAATCTCCGGCGAACTAACCTCACTCAAGCCTATTTAAACGGCGCGTGCTTGAGCGGATCAGACCTTAGCGAAGCTTGCTTGGATAGAGCCAATTTGTGCAAAGCAGACCTCAGCAAAACCTATCTGAGAAACATTACTTTGAATGGCAGCCACTTAAGCGGTATTAACCTCAGCGGGGCAGATCTGGGCGGTGTAGACTTGAGCCGCAAACTTTTAACTGGAATTAATATGGCAGAGGCATTGTTGAACGAAGCCAACTTGAGCGGTGCTTATCTGATGGAAGCTAACTTGAGCGGGGCCAACCTCAGCAAAGCCAACTTGAGTCTAGCCTACCTGATCAATGCCGACCTTTCTAATTCTTGCCTCCATGAAATTAACTTGACCAAAGCTAACCTGAGTAAAGCCAACTTGCAGAAAGCTGACTTGACAGGAGCCAACCTCCGGGGAGCCATTCTCACTGAGGCGGATTTGACGGGAGCGAAGTTGATTGGAGCCACTCTTCCTAACGGCACAGTTTATGGGCGTTAACTTGTCAATCCCCTTGATTATTTGCCGAGTAAAGTACGGTTGATGTCCAGAATCGGAAAAAATAGGTTCCTTTCTTCCACCGTGAGATATTGTTTGAGGACTTTTTTCATCACATCGTAGGTCACGCTCGCACTATTTCTAACTTGAACAGCGCCTAAAATAGTTTGCAACCAAAGCAGTAGCCGATCGCGCAATCGTTCCGTATCATTAATCAACAGTGCTGCCGCCGAATGCCTCAACACCCGCACAATATCTCCCCGGCACTTTTCAGTGACATCGTTACCCCCCCGCCGAAATAAACTAGGGTCTAGAGACTGCATTTGTGCTTCCACTTGCCGCATAATTTCTGTTTCAGAGGCTTGAATTTTTTTATAAGCACTCATCCGGTGATTCAAAGACTGAAAGTAGTCTTTCAAAAATTGGAGTTCTTCTGCACTGGCGTAGCGTCCGTCTGCTTCCATGCTCAAACGCGCAAGTTGGCTCAACATAGATTTTTCTCTACTACTAAAATACAAACATATCAATTTTAAGCTTCTTTAGTCCGAACTAAATACTGTCCTACTTGAAAGCGGGTTTCATTAAGCTGTGTAACGATAGAACGAGTAATTAACTTTCCTGATTCTACAACTACTTGACCCGTAATTGGGTGTAATAAATCTTGCTGGGCCCGGCGACCGATCAGAGCTTCGACATTTTCAATAGCATTAATGTACATCCCCGCAGGCAACTCTACAACCACACCCTCGCCCATAATTTGAGCCTGACAAGCAAGTCGCGAATTGGCTTTAGCCGTAGTAATGACTTCCAACGTCCTTTTCTCGCGGCGGTTCATGTCCGACAAGCCTTCCATGCCTTCTTTAATGTAAACATGGCAGGTAGCGCACATTCCCCGCCCCCCGCATTCCTTGAGAACGTCTAAGTCTTTGGAAAGTAAGGCCGACAGGATATTCGATCGGGTTTCGACTGCTATTTCCTCCGCAATTGGATCTAGTTTAATAATTTTAACCATATTGATGTTTGCTCCTGTCAAGTTCAGTATTTAGCAAGTTACGATCAACTTATTCAAAGCGCAAAAAAAGTTGGCTAACGCTCAAAAAGGTTAAGATGCCTTGACGACAGCATCGGCTTCTCGATCTCTAACCCCTATGGCATAACCCCACTTCTGTTTTGGTCATATCGCTGTTCCCTCGCCCCGATTCCCCAGCTTAGCCTTGAAAAGCTAAAACCTTAGATACTTTCTGCATGGCATGGAAAAAACTGTAATAGTCGCGATCGACTAAAATAGCAGCCACAGGTAGTTCCCGATCGGGTATCGGCATCGGGCAAGATTGATAGTGATTCCGAAGCTCAAGGATTTTAGTAGGTGCGACTGTGCGATCGCTCTCAAGGAGGCTGAGACTGAACCTGAGATAACATAGGCTGTACCTGGCGAGCGATTCAAAAATTTGAATTTTTGTCAGAATTATTTACATATTTTAATACTAGCTCAAGCTTTTTCTATAATTAGACCGATGCAACATTCTAAGTACCGCATTTTAGGGCTAGTCGGACAAGGACAATTTGGTCGAGTCTTTTGTGCCAGCGTTCGAGAAGCTCCCGCCTCGGACTCCCGCCTCACCAGCCAACTGGTTGCTCTCAAAGAACTTAGTCATCAAAAAGCCCCAACTAGCGAATTCTTGCGAGAATTGTGGTTTCTGATCACCTTGCAGCACCCGAACATTGTTACCTGCCGAGCTCTAGAACACACAGCTACAGGCAGGTACTTGGTTATGGACTACTGCGAGGGAGGAACCCTCCGCAACCTGCTCAAACAAGAGCGCCCCTTGCGTCTGCTCGAAGGTTTGCAGCTAGTCATGGAAGTTTTAGCAGGCTTAGACTACGCCCACCGCCGAGGCGTAGTTCACTGCGACATCAAACCCGAAAATATCCTCCTAACTTTAGGAGCAAAAGGTTGGTCGCCCCGGCTGTCTGACTTTGGCATCGCGCGTCGCCTGCCAGAAATTGGTACTACTCGCCTCCACCAAGAAATTTCTCCCGACGCTACCGTAGGTTCCCCCGCTTACATGGCCCCTGAGCGGTTTTACGGTCTTTTTTCCCCGATGTCAGATATATATGCAGTAGGAATTCTGCTGTTTGAATTGCTAATGGGCTACCGCCCTTTCGGGGGAACCCCCGGAGACTTGAGGTGGGCGCACCTGAATCAACGCTTGCAATTTCCCGACGCCATCCCCGAACCTTTGCAAGCAATAGTCAAAAAATCTTTAGAAAAGCTGCCAGCCCGCCGTTTTGCCAGTGCTTCCCAAATGGCTCAAGCTCTGCGGCTGATCATGTACGACCCCGCTGTCAGACAATTGGGCGACTGCATTATTCCTTGGGAAAGCCCCACAACCAGTGGTGATAAAAGTCTGAAGTCGGAAACTGACTCTTTGCTGGAAGTTGAAGAGGAAAAAGCATCACAGTCGGCTATTAATTTACTTCGGACTGTGCGCTATTCGCTTTCGCAGGCAAAGCCACTGATACTTCCTGCACCGTTGACCGCTTTAATTGCCACTGAAACGTATCTCTATGCTGCTGTAGGTACAGAGGTGAAGATTTGGTCTCAGCCGGAAAAACAGCTAGTTACAGGAGAAATGTCTACTTCTATTTCATTAATGCCGGAAATCGTGCGCGGCATTTTACCTGTTTCCAACGGCTGCTGCGTTCTCACTCCGCAAAAACTTTACTGGCTCAATGAACACTCTTGGGAGCCTCAGTGTTTGCTGGATATGGGTTTGAGGCAAGGCCCAGATGCTTTAAAAGCTGCTATTGACTCTCACGGCAACTGGTTGACAGTAGCGGTTCCCGGCGAACTGCGTTTTTATTCTTTAGCGGGAAACAGCACGGCGGGCGATCGGAAAAAAGCGCTGAAGCCGATCGCTACTGTGCCGTTACCAGAACACTATTTACCAGAATTAATGTTTTTGGATCGGCGACACGTCTTAGCAGTTTGGCCTGACAACGAACCAAAAAATCCTCAAACTATTTTTAGAGTTTACACTCGCCGCGGCACGCCGGTGGGTTCTGTGCGGTTGTCTGCCAGCGTGGGACAGATGCTGTTGACACCTGAGCCTTATACTTTGCTGGGAATTCCCCAAGGTGGTAAAGCGGCTGTGCTGTTGATGAAATTGTGGCCGCTCAAGGTAGCGCGAATTCCCCTGGAAAGTTTGCCCGTGTCTGCTTGTGTGGCTAATTGGGGATGGGTGTTGGCAGATGTTGAGGGGCAGATAGAAGTGTTAAACAGTCAAGGGATTCAAGTAGGGAATTTTAGCAGCCCCGCCTCACCCCGGGCGATCGCTCCTTGGGGGAATAGAGGTTTGGTGATTGCTGTCAATACTGAGGAAGAGAGTCACTTGCACTTTTTAGATGTAGATGTTGAGGAGACCAACTCGCGCTCGCTCATCAAGGGCTGATAACTGGCGTAACTGAAGGAGTTTGGGGGTGTAATTCTGGAGAGTGTATTTGCGGGCGATCGATTCCTGGGAGTTCGATCGGGGCTAGAGTACCGTGTCGTGTCAGCTTCGGGATTTTGAATCAGAGGAATTGTTAAGGGCGATCGGCTCACTCTGAGACCCAAACGTCCATCAGTAAAGTCCAAGAAATGCAGACACCACTTAATATATATAGACTCATGCACCAGCCTGCTTCCGTCATCCTCACCCCATGATGCAGGCTCACACCTTACACTCTAACTTTGCCTTACCTATACTCCAAGTAAGCCCCATCATCATGTTGAACCACTGAGTCCTTCTACCCATGCGCGGGAAATAGTCTGCCCCAAATTCCAATCTTTCCCCAAAAAAAGACCCCATAGTTAAAAGAGG
>NZ_JAUBPT010000229.1:0-9938 GCF_036700905.1 Microcoleus sp. S13_C3
GTTCGCCAACAGCCTTAAAGCTTGCAAATAGGTTCTATAAACCCGCCCGACCCCACGAAAAATCCTCTTATTGATATGGCTGCAAGATGTCAGAGGTAACGGATGTAAAGGATGGATGTTGAGATTCGAGGTTCGAGATTCGAGGATCGAGGGAACAAACAGGGATAATATTTTTAACGGGCAAATTCAGTTTGAAATTACGCAAAACGCGGGTGCTGTAATGAGCTAAATCAACTACAGTGCAATCTCTTACCGATCGCTCAGGCTTTATTTTCAAGGCGCTCACGGGCGATCGATCGCGCTACAGTAGCAACTAACTGGGTCGAATTGATCGGCTTGGCTAAGTGTTGGTCAAATCCGGCTTGCAAAATTTGCCGCTCGTTCGCTTCTCCAGCATAGGCCGTTAAGGCGATCGCCAACAACTGCCGATACTCAGGCGCAAGCTGAGTGCGGATGCGATTTATCAACATATAGCCGTCCATATCGGGCATTCCAATGTCGCTGACGAGCAAATCCGGTGCAGTTTGTTCGATCGACTCTAGTGCCTCAGCAGCAGATGACAGGGAAATCACCTCTGCACCCGCTTCCTCAAGCACGAAAGCGACAAAATCTCGCGAGTCGAGTTCATCATCTACCACCAAAATTCTCAATCCAGCTAGTGGCAAGGATGAGAGATCGGGACAAGCAGACCAATTAACGGCTTCCTCCTCCTGCCTTCTAGAATCATCATTGAATAGCGGTAATCTCACCGTAAACGTCGCTCCTTGACCCTCTCCGGGGCTTTCTGCAAACACCGTTCCGCCGTGAAGTTCGATCAGTTGGCGGACGATCGCCAATCCCAGTCCCAAGCCACCAAATTTGCGCGTTGTAGCGCCATCTTCTTGTCGGAAATGGTCAAAAACATAAGGCAAGAAATCGGGAAGAATACCTTTACCCGTGTCCGTGACTTGAATTTGAGCTTGGCGTGCGATTTGCCCTAATCGAACTTCGATTCTACCGCCTTCTGGCGTAAATTTCACCGCATTTGATAACAAATTCCACACAATTTGTTGCAAGCGACTTGTATCGCCGAGAACTTGCCCGACATCAGGATTTAAGATTGTTTGGATTTGAATTTTTTTAGCTTCGGCTGCTAATTGCACGGTTTCCACAGCAGACGGAATAATGGTTGCCAGATTCACCGGAGCCACATTCAATCTGAGTTTTCCTTGCAGAATCCGAGACACGTCAAGCAAGTCTTCGATTAATTGAGATTGCAGTCTGGCGTTGCGCTCAATAGTCTCAAAGGCTTTGGCACTTTGACTCGCGTTTAGCTTGCCGCCGACGAGCAGTTGCGACCAGCCTAAAATCGGATTTAAGGGCGATCGCAACTCGTGAGAAAGCACCGCCAGAAACTCGTCTTTAATGCGGTTAGCTCGCTCGGCTTCCGCGCGGGCAGTTTGTTCTAATTGCAGAACCATATCGCGCTCGGTTTCCACTTGTTTGCGTTCTGTAATGTCGATAACAGAGCCGATATAACCCTCAAATTGTCCCCTTTCGCTAAATCTGGGAGCAGCCGCATCCATCGCCCAAGAATATCCGCCATCCTTGCGCCCGACGCGATATTCCACGCTGTACGGTTCCTGGCGTTCGTTGGCGGTCAAAAATGCGTTCTTGGCGTATTCTCGGTCTTCTGGATGCAACGCGTTTATCCAACCCAATCCTAAACCTGTTTCCTCAGTTTGACCTGTGAATTCATACCAGGTTTCGCTCAAGAAAGTGCAATAGCCTGTGGAGTCTGTTACCCATACCATAAAAGGAGCGTTGTTAGCCATATTGCGGAATCGTTCTTCGCTTTCTTGCAGCGCTGATAAAGCTTGTTTGCGTTCTGTGATATCCCGACAGACAATCACTCCGCCTTTGATTTCGCTGCTAGTATCAACTACTGGATAACCGCTGATACTGATCCAGCGATCTTCGGAATCTTCGCGGCGGACAAATACCTCTACATCATTGACATATTCACCTTTGATTGCTCTGGCTAGAGGGAGTTCATCGGCGGGGAAGAGGGTTTTTTTATCTGCCAAAAATAGTCCGTAAGTGCTCGACCATTCCTCAGAAGATTTTTCATTCGATAGCTGACCGAATATTCCTACGGCGGCTCGGTTAAACAACACAAACTCCCCTTGTTGGTTCGCCAAAATTAAACCATCACCAATGCTGTCAATGATGACTTGCAGTAACTTAGTTTGTTCTTGCATGGCGACTTCTGCTCGTTTGCGATTGGTGATTTCGCTGGAGATGCCAATCAGGCCGATGACTTCTCCTGCCTGATTGCGGTAGGGAGCTTTCATTACCAGAAATGTCCTAATGCCATCGTGAGATTCTTCGAGGACTTCTGTTTGGCCGGATTCCATAATGCGCCGATCGTTTTCCGTGACTGTGACTGCAAGTTCTGTTACTGGGTATAAATCGATATCGCGACCACCAATTACTTCAGAAGCAGATTTGCCCATTATTTCCAGCGTGGCTGGATTGGCATAAATAATCTGTCCTTCTCGATTTTTGACAAAAATTGGCGTGGGTGCTGACTCGTTAATCACGTTCAAAATCGCATTCTTTTGCCGCAGTTCTTCTTCCGTGCGTTTGCGATCGCTAATATCGCTCCAATAAGCCGTAAGTCCTTCGGTCGCAGGATATGCGCTTACTTCTATATACATCTGAAGCGACGGCGAGAACTCTTCAAACTTGACAGAAACTTGTTCGGAAACAACTCGATGAAATTCTTGATATGCCCTTGAATTGGATTCTTTCTCGGCGGGGAATACCTCCCAGATCGATCGACCTAGCAAGTCTGCTCGAGAGCGAGAAAGCAGTTTTTCTGCTGTGGCATTAACGTAGGTAAAGCGCCATTGTGAATCGATCGCCATAAAGGCATCGGTAATACTTTCTATAATATTGCTGACTTGTTGGTTGGCCGCAGAGAGCGCGAGTTGAGCGTTTTTGCGCTCGGTGATGATTTCGCAAAAAATCATGATGCCGCCAATCTCATTAGTGTTGGTTCGCCAAGGGTGAATTTCCCAGCGCACCCAGTCGATCAAGCCATCAGGGCGGGGAAACTGCTCTTCTTGGCAGGTTTCGACTGATCCCGCCAGACAGCGCTGGTGGATTTGTTTGAAACGATCGGGCAAATTGGGAAAGATGTCGTAGTGCGATCGGCCCACAATGTTTTGAGTGCCGAGCCCGTAACTTGACAGCCAGCGGTCGCTCACCAGCATATACCGCATCTGGCGGTCAAACATCGCCACCCCCGCAGGCGAATGTTTGACGAACAGCCGCAGTTGTTCTTCCTGTTGCCGCAGGAGATTCTCCGATTGTTTGCGATCGGTGATTTCTTGAAAAAGTATGGCGACTTGTCGGCTCTGCGGCTCAGCAGTGCGGAACGCCGAAACCTCAAACCAGCGGTTCATGACTTCCGAGCCATGCTCAAAGCGCAAGGACTCCCCCGTCAGCGCGACTTTGCCGTACATCTCAAACCAATAATCTTCGAGTTCAGGAAGCATCTGTCGCGCCGTTTTACCCACAGCTTGTACGAGTCCGGTTTGTTTCTCGAAGGCCGGATTGACTTCCAAAAAGCGGTAATCGATCGGCTTTTCGTTGGCGTCAAACAGCATTTCGATGATGCAAAAGCCTTCGTCTAGGGACTCAAACAAAGTGCGATAGCGTTCCTCAGAGTGGCGCAAAGCAGCAAGAGCTTGTTTACGCTCGCTAATATCCATAAAGGCCGCCACACAGCCACGAACGGCGCCCTGTTCGTCAAATAATGGCACCGCATTCACCAACCAATCAAAGGCCACCCCGTCCTCGCGCACCATTTGAATTTCTACATCTCGCACTTGAACGCCGTTCGCCACGGCCAGTTGCATGGGCAGTTGTTCTCCCGGAATTTCTTCTCCGTTGCGGAATCGTCTAAACGGAAGGGCTGCAGCTTGCTCTCCGGTTCCAGAAACATTGGTATCGGGCGGCACTTTCAACATCGACTGGGCAAACCGGTTAGCGCGAATTACTTTACACTGGGGGTCGCGGGCGATCGTAATGCCAACGGGTACAGCATCAAGTATCGATTCGAGTTCATTGACTTGTCGCTCTAGTTCTTGGTTGAGCCGTTGAATTTCTTTTTTCGTAGCTTTGCGATCGGTAATTTCATGCACCGTCACATTCACTCCCAAGACGCGATCGTCCTCGGCTTTCAGCGGATAGAGACTCAACAGCCAATCCTGTTCGAGTTCTGGCTGTGCTGAGTTCGTCCTGCGAACTTCGATCTGTTTGAGGGGAACTTTAGTTTCAATAACTTGTCGGTAAAGCGGCTCTAAATCATCTGCCATTTCTGGCAAGATTTCGCGCAATGTTTTGCCGAGGTGGGCTACGGCTGGCACTCCGTTAATTTCTGCGAGCCACTCGTTGATGCGGACAAACCGCAACTCGGTATCGATAAAGCAAAGTCCGATCGGCGCACTAGCATAAATCGCCTCTATTTCTGCTACTTGCTGCTGCACAGTTTGTGCTTGTTTAATTGAATCAGCCCGATCCGCTTTCTGCTCGGTGACATCTTGAAAATAAACGGCAAGTCCCGATGGGATGGGATAGGCTCGTACCGCATACCAAGCATTGAGTGGCGGATAAAAAGATTCAAAACTAACCGTAATTTGTTCCCGAACAGGCAAGATGCCTGTTCCACAAGAAGAAAATTCATCTTTTGTGGAACGGGCATCTTGCCCGTTCTTGAGAATGGTGCAAGATGCGATCTCAAACAAACTGCCCGCTGATTCGGGAAACTCTTCCCAAATGTTGTTGCCAATCAAATCTTGCGAGGGTCGATTTAGCCACCGCGCTGCTTGCGAATTGAGGTAGGTAAATCGCCAATCTCGATCCAAAGTAAAAAACCCGTCCGAAATACTTTCGAGGGTGTCTGACAGTTGGGGCGCGGGCGCGTTACAGACTGGTTCAGGCTTTTGTTGAGCGATAGGAGTGAAGGTGGTTACTACCGCATAGGGAGTCGATCGATCTCCCTGAAATAAAGGTTGAGAATTGAGCGTCAACCAAATCAATTCTCCCTGTGGCCGCTCAAAGCCCATGATGACATTTGAGCATGGTTGCCCGGTTTGCAGCGCCACCATCGCCGGATGTGTCTCGCCGGGAAAATCCGAGCCATCTTCACGCAGAGTCTGCCAGCGACTGTTGATTGAAGTCCAGCCCTGCATCTGTTCTGATGTCATCCCCAACAGCTCCTGGGCGTGAGAATTGCACCCCTGAATGCTACCATCTGCCAATTGCAGAACCATCCCTACATCAGTTGGCAAAGGCGCGGCTGGGTAGAACGCTTTGTTAGAATCCGTTGAAACAGAGGGATCGATTTTTGCTTGGGGTTCAGTATTGCGGGGGTTTTGCATCGGTTTCTAACAACGCTCATTTTACTTTGGGCAAAGCACATGGCGGTCAATAATAGGGAAATAACCAGAGGAACTTTTGATTTGAGCAGGGTGACACTTCAAACCTAAGATGGATGTCGATCGTTCTGCGGTAATATCGATATCTAGACAATTTATTTTATCGTAGAGTCCCACCTCTGAACCATTTGCGAGATTCAGCACAGGCGACGGGGAATTTTCTGGCTGTTTCAAATGCGAGCAAGTATGGCACAACCACGATATTGAAGATATAGCGGTTCTCAGGAAAGTAAGGTACTCTTCCTGTTTTGCCAATGCCCTGTTGGGCCTGTTTGGCCAAGAACACCTCATGTTAAGTAACCACACAAAATTAATTACATAAAGACTCCTTGCTAGGCAAGGGTTTCAGTAGAAATATTGTGTAATTAATTCGGAACTACTACTTACTGAGAAAGGCTATATGTCAACTCAAGTGCTGCACTTTCTTATCAATACCGAAACCGTGGGAAAGCCCCCCCAATGAATTATGGCTGGATATTGTGATATTTATTGTTTGCAGTGGTCAAAATTGGTCTTTCATGCCGCGCAATCGAGCGAAGGTTTGCACTGGATCGGAGGTGTTGGTGGCTGATTGGATGTTGGGAAAATCCCAGCGCAAAAATGGGTTTGTGCTTTTTTCCAGCCCGATCGATGATGGTATTGTAGGTTGCGATCGACTGCGCGCTTCCTTGACGGATCCCCAGCGCTGCTGCAGATCGGGATTGTTGCCATCTACGCTGATGGCAAATTGCAAGTTTTTCAGCGTGTATTCGTGGGCGCACCAGACTCTCGTACTATCGGGCAAGTTTCGCAGTTGCCCCAGAGAGGCTAACATTTGGGCGGGAGTGCCTTCAAATAGTCTGCCGCAGCCTCCTGCAAATAAGGTGTCGCCGCAGAACAATTCGCCGGTTTCCCCTGGGTTGCTGGGGGGGAAATAGTAGGCGATGTGAGCTTTTGTGTGGCCGGGTACGAAGAAGATTTCGGCGGTTCTGTTGGCGAAAGAAACTCGATCGCCCGCTTGTAAAAACACTTGCTGTCCGGGTATTCTGCCTCGGTCTTCTGCGCCGCCGTAAACTTTAATTTGGGGAAAGCGATCGATCAGTTGTTGGTTGCCCCCTACGTGGTCGCTGTGGTGGTGCGTATTGAAAATTGCTGTTAATTCGGCTCCGAGCGAGATCAGTTGCTGCAAGACCGGCTCTGCTTGCGCTGGATCGACGACTGCTGCTGTGTGGCGATCGGGGTCGTGCAGCAAGAAAATGTAATTGTCGGACAGTACCGGAAGCCGATAAACCTGCATAGAAAAGTGCCTCTCTAGGAAAAATATTATATAATTAAGTTAGTCTGAACGCTATCCGAAGGCTGATTGCAGATTTATTAAGTCCGCATATCTATCTTGGGAAGTAAAACTCTGATAAAACTCTGAGTAAAACTCTGATACGTTATTTCTGCTGTTGAGCAAATTGATTTGCGGTCGGGTACGCACCATTTTTGGGTCAATAACTGCAATCGGCTTTAACTATTTTGGCATAAAAGCGATCGAATAAATGCGAACATCTCACAACAAATCGAACTTAACAATTTCTCAAAAAGTCGATCGGATTGTAGCATCTGGCAAGATCAGTCGCAGGGAACACTTAGTTTTGACTTCGGCTATCCTGTCAGATGATAAAATTTCCGAAGAGGATCGACATCAGATTAATCGGATATTTGATTATATCCAAATTGGTCGCCTCAAGTTTGTCGATTGACCAGAAAGACTTGCACAGTCAGCATCTGTCTGGAGTGTAAAAAGTGTTTTTTAGGAGTGCGATCGTCCCGTCGCGTACAGCAAAGCCTATATATTTCGCTTTAATTCTCCGGCTCACGCGGAGTGTGAAAGCGTCTGATGTGGAAGTCTCAAAGTAACAAGGCTCTTGGCAATCCCAGCTACAAAAACAGGCAGAATAAAATGAGTGCAGACAAACAAACTATTTTGGTGACGGGCGGAGCTGGATATATTGGCTCTCACGCGGTATTAGCGCTGAAAAACGCCGGTTACGGTGTGGTGATTTTGGATAATTTAGTTTACGGTCACAGAGATATAGTAGATCGGGCTTTGCAGGTCGAGTTGGTAGTTGGCGATACGAACGATCGCACTCTTCTAGACAACTTGTTTGCTACGCACAAGATTGATGCGGTAATGCACTTTTCTGCTTACGCTTACGTCGGCGAATCTGTTACCGACCCAGCTAAATATTATCGCAACAATGTCATCGGCACTATTACGCTTTTGGAAGCAATGATCGCTGCTGGGGTGAAGAAATTGGTGTTTTCTTCTACTTGCGCGACTTACGGTGTACCGCAGAAAATTCCGCTCACAGAAGACCACCCACAAAATCCGATCAATCCCTACGGTGCTACTAAGTTAATGGTAGAACGGATTTTGTCTGATTTTGACGCTGCGTATGATTTCAAGTCTGTTTGTTTCCGCTATTTTAACGCGGCTGGGGCTGACCCTAACGGGTTGTTAGGAGAGGATCACAATCCAGAAACTCACTTGATCCCACTGGTGTTGTTCGCGGCTTTGGGTAAACGAGATTCGATCGCGATTTTTGGCACGGATTACGAGACTCCTGACGGTACTTGCATCCGGGATTACATTCACGTTAACGATTTGGCATCTGCTCACATTTTGGGATTAGAATATTTGTTAAATGGTGGCAAATCTGATTTCTTTAATTTGGGCAACGGCGGCGGGTTTTCGGTGAAAGAGGTGATAGAAACGGCTCGTCAAGTGACGGGAAAAGAGATTAAGGCTGTTGAGCGTGAACGGCGTCCGGGAGATCCGCCTTCTTTGGTTGGCAGCAGCAAAAAGGCGATCGAAACCTTGGGCTGGTCTCCTGAATATCCCGACATTAAGAACATTATCTCCCATGCTTGGCAGTGGCATCAAAAGCGTCACAGTTAGCATAAACTCAAATAAAACAAGTGCAAAAATTGAGTCGAAAATAATGTTAAACAGTTACAAAGATTTTTGTTTTTGCACCTTAGCTTTTGGGAAAAAGTATCGCGAATTAGCCAAACAACTAGCAGCAGACTTAGAAACTCATTCTCTAGGGACGATGCTAGTTGTTTGTACTGACAACCCAAATGACTTTCAGAATTTGACGAATGTTTTCGCCTTTAAAAAAAGTCGCGAAGGTGTAGATTATTGTTATAATGATAAACGATTTGCACTAAAAAAAGCCTTAGAATTATGCCGAGTGACAATCTTTGTGGATGCAGATACAAGAATCCTAGGAAAAGTGCCGGAGAGAGAATGGATGTCAGGAATTACTTGTAAAGAGTTTATTCCCATTCTAGAACATCCACCAAATCAATCATTGCCTGGGAGAAAAGAGGCAATTCATAAATTAGCAAAAAAGCTAGAAATACCATTAAATAATGTAAGTTTTGTTCCAGAAAACTTGTTCGTAATTGCGAGAGACAATGGGAAAGAAATTCAGTTTATTCAAGAATGGGGAAAGATTGGAAGATTTTTTGAAGTGCAAAAAGTCAAAACAAAAGACGGTAATCCCATTGGGTTAGCAACTGCTAAAGTTGGGTGGAATATTCGTAATGATGGGTGGGAGGAACTAGCTCAAATTATGGAGCATTCTTTGGCTCATTGGGACTGGGAAAAAAATCAAGTAAGAACCTTTTGGGATAAAGTTTGGGCTAAATTGCAGTTTGAGCATTGGCAATATCTCTATCGGTTATTAAAAACACAGTTAATTGCCTTATTAAATTTCGATTTTTACTATCGTTAGAGAAAAGATAGAGGATTTCTCACCCTTTTAATTGGATTGTACTCGTTTCAAGACTGCATACATTTTCTAGCTTCAGTCAGGAAGTTTCACCGCGAACCAATTATTATTTTAATAGAGAGAGTCCAGCGATTTTTATATCCCTTACTTTTGGTGTTCGGAAATGTGAGATTGCAGCCCGCACCGAAACACGAAAATCCTGTTTTAGCCTCACGAAAAGCTAAGCTGGCTTTGTATCAACAATCTCCTTTTGAGAAAACTATTTATCTGGACTGCGATATTTGTTTGCTATCGCCAATATATGAAGTTTTTGACTATCTTGATGAAGTAGATTTGCTGATAACAGAAGATGTGCAGCCTGCGATTGCTAAAGCGGCAAATTTATTAAGAGTCAAGCAGGATATTCTGTCAACTTTGCAGTCTGTCGGGTTGCCGCTAAGGAATGAGAATTAAATAAAATCCACTTTTCCTGTTTGTTGTGGGATGGGCGGGACGCCCGTCCCGAATGAGAATTAAATAAAATCCACTTTTCCTGTTTGTTGTGGGATGGGCGGGACGCCCGTCCTTTCTGGGCGGGCGTCCCGCCCATCCCACAAGAAAAAAGGGAAATTATTTAACCCACACTCCGCACTTCAATAACACTACATAGTATAGTACATTGCTAGGCCCGAATGAATAAGTAAAAATA
>NZ_JAUBPT010000009.1:0-87954 GCF_036700905.1 Microcoleus sp. S13_C3
TCCCGCCCGTCCTTTTTGGACGGGCGGGACGCCCATCCCACTTTCAAGAGTGGAAGTTATTTAATTCTCATTCCTAACTAAAAGTGAATATAATTGACTCGATCGAGAAATACCTGTTTGTTGCCTATGAGTAGCCTGACGTTTGCCTCTGCCCATCAGCTAGCGCGACTGATTCGCGATCGCGAAGTCTCTGCTGTCGAAGTTCTCGACGCTTACCTTACTCAAATCGCCAAGCACAACTCGCAATTAAACGCCATTTGTACCCTGGATGAAGACAATGCTCGTACTAGAGCAAGACTTGCCGATGAAGCCCTAGCCAGAGGAGAAAACTGGGGTGCTTTACATGGGGTTCCCATCACGATTAAAGACATTTTTGAAACAGCCGGACTCCGCACCACAGCAGGCTATATTCCCCTCAAAGATTATGTCCCTCAACAGGATGCAACTGCTGTTGCGAGATTGCGGGCAGCAGGTGCTGTCATCATGGGAAAAACCAACATGGCGGAACTGGCTGCCAATTATCAAAGCACAAATTCTCTGTTTCCACGGGTGAATAATCCTTGGCATCTTGACTACACACCGGGTGGCAGTTCTGGAGGGAGTGCCGCGGCTGTCGCAGCAGGACTTTCACCGTTGGATTTGGGGAACGATTTCGGGGGTTCGGTGCGTCAACCCGCTCATTTCTGTGGCATATATGGTTTAAAGCCGACAGATCGCCGTATTTCTACAGCAGGGCAGATTCCTGAAGTGCCGGGAATGCCACTGTCTATTCGGCAAATGATGACAGTAGGCTGTTTTGCTCGATCGCTAGAAGACATCCGGCTATGTTTTTCGTTAATTGCAGGCGCGGATCTGCGACGCCCTGATGTTCCGCCGATTCCGCTCGATCGACCCTCTGGGAAGCCTTTGCAGCAGCTCAAAATCGCTTGGACTGCTGAATGGGCCGAAGTTCCCGTTGCTTCTGAAATTCGAGCAGCTATGGAGTCGATCGTCCAGACACTCTCTGACGCAGGTGTCCAAACCGAACGCTGGCTTCCCAAAGACTTTGACCTTTCCAAAATATTGAATCTCTACGGACGGATGTCAATGTACCTCACTATCTACGCTCAACCGCAGGATAGATATAACCTGCGTCGTAGTTTAGAGTTAATCTTCCGCACCGCCACCCAAGGCGACAAGGAACTCCGAAAATTGGGAGCAAGACTTAAGTGCCAAATAGTTTGCTAAACTTATTCACAGTTAACCGACAAGAGGAAGTTATATGTGGAAAGTAGCAGAATTTGCCAAATTAGTGGGAGTATCTGGTTCTACGTTGCGGCGCTGGGAAAGCGAGAACAAATTAATCCCTGAGAGGACGCTGGGAAATCAGCGCATTTATTCAGAAACTCACCTCAATATCGCCCGCAATTTGAAGACAGGGAAAACGCCAGCCAGCCGGGTTATCATATATTGTCGAGTTTCGTCTAGCGGACAGAAACAAGACTTACTCCGCCAAGTGCAGGCTATGGAACAGTTTTGCTTGGCGCAAGGTATTGCGATTACGGATTCCATACAGGAAATTGGAGGCGGACTCAACTTCAAACGCCCCAAATTTCTGCAAATCGTACAATGGGCGATGCTGGGCGAAGTCAGGGTGCGGTACGTCGCCCACAAAGATCGGCTGTGCCGATTCGGTTGTGAATTAATCGAACAAATTTTGCAGTGGAATGGCGGGACGGTTATTGTCGCCAACGCGGAAAGCCTGTCACCGTATGAAGAATTAACTCAAGACCTACTTTCAATACTTCACTGCTTTTCTTCCCGGCTTTACGGACTGCGAAAATATAAAGCAAAAGTTAAGAATATTGTAGAAGGTGTAGATCCTTGCACGGATTCCACTATACTTAGTCAAGTAAGTAATTCCGAATAAGTTTAACTATGTTGGCTGTTAAACGAGTGCTCAACCTAAATAACAAAGAAGCGACCTTAATGGCAAAACACGCAGGGTTCCGGCGCGTAGTGTTTAACTTTGGGTTGAGTTTGCGGACTCAAATGTACAGTGAGGGGAAATTTACCGACTCAAAGGTACTCAACGAAGTCAAAAAAGTTCTCACCAACTATGTCAAGAAAAAGCCTGAATTCAATTGGATGAATCAGTTGTCTAGTCGAGTCTATCAAAACGCTTTGATTGACCTGAAAGATGCTTTCAGCCGATACCGTTCTGGAAAGGCAGAGCATCCAAAATTTGCTAGTCGCCGAGACGGTCAATCTTTTACGGTTGATTCGTCTAATGGCAAAGTTTTGTTAAACGCTGGTAACACTATCAAGATTCCTACTTTGGGAACTTTCCGGCTTTTTGAGCCATTAGATTGTAGCTTCGTCTCTCAAACTTTCACTATTTCAAAGGAAGGAAACCGCTGGGAAAGTTTCTTTTTGTGTTGATGCAGAACGCCTCCCGGTTCAACAGCCTGAAAGTTCTGTGGGCATTGACATCGGCATCAAATCTTTTGCCACGTTATCAAACCAGCAGTATTTTGATGCACCGAAGCCGTTGAAAGCCAGTGCGAAAACCAAGCTTGCTACTTTACAACGCAAAGCATCTAAACAGGTTAAAGGCTCTCGAAACCAGCGTAAAACTTACAATAAAATTAGGCAACTCCACGCCCGAATAGCTCGCATCCGTCTAGATTTTCTTCACAAGTTAACTACTTATTTAGCTAAAAGTTTTAAGATAATTAAGATTGAAAATCTGAATGTGAAAGGAATGATGGCGAATCACAAGTTAGCTGGAGCAATATCTGACCTTGGGTTTTACGAATTCAAGCGTCAACTCGACTATAAGTGTCGAATGTATGGAGCTAATTTGGTACTGGTAGACCAGTGGTTTCCTAGTACCAAAACTTGCTCGAATTGTGGCACTAAAAAGGATATGCCACTAAGCTTTCGGACTTTTGATTGTCCTGCTTGTAGCATATCTTTAGATCGGGATTGGAACGCAAGTCTAAATATTTTAAACTGGGAACCCTCGGCTTGAGGGGGATAGCCTACTTATCTTGGGATAGCCGACTACCCAACAGCGTAGGAAGTGAACACGAATTGTATCTAAAAATGAGTTTAGATAAGTTTAGATAAGTTTTACGAAGCAGATTTCAGCAAATTCCTACCTGAGATATTGAATCCAAGTTTGAAAGGATATTTCGAGACACTCACACAGCGCGATGCCTTCACTGCCCATATAGATGAGGCATTAGAACCGTGGGATGTATGGCTTTGTCCCGTTGCGGCAACAGCTGCGTTTACCCATCGTCCCGCTTGGAGTGCCGTTGACGTTAATGGCAGATCCTATCCTCATGTAGTGGCAAACGGGGCTTACACCCTGCCTTCTAATCTTAGTGGACATCCTGCCGTGGTAATTCCAATTGGACAAACTCAAAATGGTTTACCGATTGGGATGCAAATTGTTGGTAAGCGGTGGCGTGAAATGGAGTTGTTGGCGATCGCAAGTGCGATCGACAAAGTGGTTGGTAGCTTGCAACACCCACCTGGTTACTGAACAGTCGATCGGCACAAAAAACCCGCTCGTGACGCAGGATTTTTGGATGGTGCGTCATGCGTAAGCCCTGTCTCTGTAATTAACAGGATTTACGGACAAAGCCGTTTGAGAATAACTGCCAGTTCTATTGATATTAGCTAACACACATGGGAATATTAGATATAGACGACATATATCGCATCAACTCTAGAAGCACAATATGAGCGCAGACGAACATATCCTACTACACAGTTTTTTAGACAAGCTGCATTACAGGCGCAACAGCCTAGCTGATTAATAACTAATAACTACTGACAACTGACAACTGACAATTGACTAATGACTAATAGAGGCGATCGGCTCCCAACTTGTCGCATCTTCAAATAAAGATTGATACCCCGCTGCATTGGGATGCAGCCCGTCTGCAATCAGGCGCGATCGCCACCAATCACTGCCCCGATTTACCCATTTATCAAAAATATCTAAATAGGGAATTCCCCGCAACTCACAAGCTAATTTCGTTGCCTCTTTATACCGATATTGGTCAGCATGACTGTAATACAAACAATCTTGAAAAGGCATTTTACTTTCATCCACCGGCACCATCCCGACAAATATCACCGGACAAAGTTGTTGGGACAGGTTTAACAAATGATCCAAAACAGTTTTAAAATGTTCAAAATCAGTGTAGCTGCGCCCGGTAGGCGACTGCACTCTCGCCGAATCGTTGAGACCTACCGAAAGAATAATCGCATCCGGGACGCGGTTTCTGAGTTCGCCCCGGTGGCGAAACTCGTTTTCGAGCCGCTGGGAGACTTGATAAGCCCGATCGCCCCGAACGCCCAAATTGTATAAAACGTGTCCTGCACTCTCCGGTAACATCCACTGGCGCCGCAATCTTTCCACCCAGCCACCGCCTACACCGTCGCCGAAACCGTAGATTAAGCTGTCGCCAAAAGCAACCAATTTGAGGGGATGAGAATTTCCCCGATGCAAGTGACCAAAAGAATAGGCTGTTGCTACCTGCATAAGCAATGATACTCAGTTAGTAATTTTTGAATCTTGACATACTAGACTAGAATGTAACATTAGATAAAGTAGGTAGTCTCATGGTTAAGCGTCCAACCTTCGATTCAACTCAGCTAACCCGTCGGGCGGAAGAGTTGATTAACGGTGCATCCAACCGCTATCGGATTACGGTGCAGGTGGCGAACCGCGCAAAACGCCGTCGCTATGAAGATTTTGACAATATGGATGACCATCAAATGAAACCTGTAATGCGGGCCATATTTGAGATGTCGGACGAACTGACTCAGCCGGAAATTATCGGAGACATCTAGACTTTGGGAGTTTTGGGTTTTGAGTGGTGAATTGCGAGCAATTTTTTCACACTCCACACTCAAAACTTTCTCAAACTAGACTGGCGGGCCTGGGCGAGAAACCCGGTTTCTTCTTAGCTGTCTCGTTGACAAACTTCTGATTTTCCTAAACCGGGTTTCTTTTCCTAAGTCCTAAAATTAGAAACTAGGACATCTGCTTGGGGTAAGTTTATGAAATTATTCTATTTTTGAAATTCTTGTCAAAACCGTGAATAGATTAAAGCAGGGCTTAAGTTTTCTGTTGGTTACTTTGAGTGTAGCGATTTTCACGCTTTTGAGTTGGGTATTGGAATCCGGGGAACTGAGTATGTCGGCTTTGAAACCTTCGCTGTTGCGGAGTTCTGAGTCTGTATCAGTGCAGCGGTTGGCTCAACAATCTGCGCCGCCACAAGTGAGGGTGCAAGATGCGTGGAAATTGGTGTACGAAAAATTGCCGGATTTGCCGATCGAAAATAACTACATTTCTAAGGAAACTGGAAAAGTCGATCCTACCAATACTTTAGTCGGGCGGTTGATTCGATATCACGTATTTGTCAAAGGACGGCCGCCCAATTACCGCTTTGATTGGAAGTTGAGTTTAGCTGACTATTTGGGGGCGACTCCCGATTATTTGGTGGAAAGCGTTTATCCGGGAAAGGACGTTTTGCGATCGAATCCAATGGAACAGGATCGCGCTGCTATTCAAAGTTTAAATAGAGCACAGCGGGATGCTTTGGTTCAAGCTTTGGTTGATGTTTTTACGGAGACTGCCGGGGGTGGGCGCACACCGACGGCGGGGGAAAAACCACAAGGGCGATCGAATTCGCCGGAGATACCGCAGCCACAGCCGGGAGATGCGAAGTTGCTGGCACCTTAATACTCATGGATACAGAAACCGGGTTTTTTACGGAAATATTGCTGTTGACCCTTTAACACAGCTAAAAAACCCGGTTTCTTCCGTTTCGTATTTATGGGTAAGTTCTACTAAGGATCGCGAATTAAATAACTTACAATTTTAATTGTTATTGTGGGATGGGCGTCTCGCCCGTCCTTTTTGGACGGGCGAGACGCCCATCCCACTTTCAAGAGTGGAAGTTATTTAATTCTCATTCCTAATCTAAAATCCAAAATCTAAAATCTAAAATCCCTCAATGGTGGAACGTGTAATTAAAACGGGTGTTGGGTGGCGTTTGGGATGGAACCCGGATGCGGAGGAGTTTAAGGGTTTGGTGGCTGGCGACGGTTGGGCGATCGAACTCACGGAGGCTGAGTTAAACGATTTTTGCCGATTGTTGGGGCAATTGGCCGGCACCATGAGTCAAATGGCCTCTGAGTTAATGGACGAGGAAAAAATAGCCATTGAAGCCGAAAGCGACTTGCTGTGGGTGCAGGTGGAAGGCTATCCCGAAGCTTACAGCGTGCAGTTGATCCTGAATGCTGGCAGGAGGTGCGAGGGTTTTTGGCCGACGGCTGCGGTTCCGAGTTTGGTGCAGGCCGCAAAAGTTTTAAAAGTTTTTTGACTTTTTTGGGAATTCTATGCTAAGCTGTTAAAGCTGTCGGGGCGTAGCGCAGCTTGGTAGCGCACTACTTTGGGGTAGTAGGGGTCGTGGGTTCAAATCCCGCCGCTCCGATAGATGGAATCCTTATACACTAAGGATTCCATTATTTTTGGTAGATAACTCGTTCCTTACCCATTCTCAATAAGGGGTGACAGAATATGACATACTCAGACAATCACTGCGATAAATCTGCGATAAATCTGGGATATGCCAAAAGGCTCAGTAAATATAGAAGTTTTCAAAGATCGGCTGCGACTTGCCTGGTCCTGGCAAGGTAAACGTTTCTGGCTATATCTCGGTTTGCCAGACTCGATCGTCAACCGTAAAGCGGCAAGCATCAAAGCGCGGACGATCGAACTCGATATGACCAGTGGCAATTTTGACCCGTCTCTGGCAAAATACAAACCCCAGAAACAAGAATCCATCTCTGTTTCTGACCTGTTTCACCAATTTATCGAGTACAAGCGCCGGAAAGTTGAGCCTTCTACTTTCGCTAAATATCTTGGACTTGAGAAACACGTTTCTGCGTTTTTCAAAAACAAAAGCACAATTTCTGTTTCTGAAACTGTTGCAGAAAAATTTAGAGATTGGCTGGCACAGAAACTTGAACCCGGTACCGTAAGGGAACGGATTATCATGCTTAATGCTTGCTGGGAGTGGGGCCAAAAAAAGAAGCTGGTTCTCGAAAATCCTTGGGAGGAAGTCAAGGTGAACGTAGCTCCCAAACAACGCCCAGAACCGTTCACGCTTACAGAAATAAGCGCGATCGTCCAAAAATTCCGCTCAAACGAGAATCTGAAACATTATGCGGACTATGTGGAATTCAAATTCGGCGTCGGCCTTCGCACCGGCGAAGCAGCAGCTCTCCTCTGGCGACATTGTTCCGCTGAATGCGATCGCATCTGGATCGGAGAAAGTTTGAGTAACGGTGATCGGAAAGCAGCCAAGCGGAATAAAGACCGCACGGTGCCGCTAACTCCACGGCTGCAACAGTTATTACTGAGCCGGCGATCGACTGACTTCCAACCTGATGATTTAATTTTCACCAGCATCGAAGGTAGAGCGATCGATTCCAAAAATTTCTGCAACCGCTACTGGAAACCTGCGCTTGCATCCCTTGAAATTGATTATCGAAAACCTTACAATACCCGACATACGCTAATTTCGCATGGCTTGGAATCTGGCATGAATCCTGTTTCGATCGCAGCCCTCACCGGTCACGATGTGAGAACACTTTATGAAAATTATGCCGGACTGGTCAACCCGCCAAAACTACCAGATTTGTTCCCTGTTTTCGACCCGGTTTCTGATGTTGATTTTGAGGTAAATCAGTGAGATACCTCTCCATAAATTTCTGATGATCCGGATGATTGATATCCCCACCACAAGTTATCAATTGTTCAATCAGTTGTTGATTGTAGAGAACTTTTCCGCCAGGATTTCTACCCCAGTGAATCCCTTCTATAAGTTTGTTTTGGTTTCTGTATCGCAGAAGGGTTCGATCGCTACAATTGAGGATTTTACAAGCAGTTTTAGCATCGCAGAAATTATTCATTTGGATTTGGATTGAGTAAATTTTTGATTTCGTTGTCTTTGATCATGTTCTGGCGCATCATTTCCACAAGTAAAAGGCGCGATTGTTCCGCAGAAAGTGATAGGGTTTGGTTGGCATAAACTTTGAGCTTGAACTGTTGTTCAACTGTGAGGCTTGTCTCAGTTTTCATGTGTTTCCTCAGTCAGATTGTGAGTTTTGGTTGATATTAATTGATTGATTCGATCGCGAACTAAATCATCTTCTTTTTCCAGCCACTGATTGATGATTTCTCCGCAGTATTTCGTCCCTGGCGCTTTCCATCCATACATCTGAGTCAGTAGATTTTGCAATTGTTCTGGGTAGTATTCATCCCACCAAATAGTTGCTATCTCTCTCAGCTTTTCGGCATCCTTCTCATCTATTCCTTCACTCTTATTCGGCTCTGCTATTGCCCCGGCGGTAGCTGCTGGTTCCGGTGTTGGGACTGCTGTGGGTGTCTCCACAGTCTCTACTGTCTCCACTGTCTCCGCTGTCGGTTCTGCTGTCGGTTCTACTATTGGCATTGTCGATTCCGATGTCGTTGGAGCTAGTGTCGGAGTTGGTGTCGGGTCTGGGGAAATCAATCCATTAAAAGTGGTTTTTTCATCAGCGGTAAGGGAGTTCCAGACTTTCTGGCGATCGGCTGCGCCTTTGCTGCAAACTTCCTTGAGCATGGTCTGAATATCAAGAGCTGTTTCTCGATCGCCGACTTCGATCGCTAGCCGGATATATTCGACCAGATCCCCTGTTTCGTTGTTCTGTTGAGTCTGCTGATCAACCTCATTTTTTGAAAATGGCTCCAAATTTTGAGGTCGATCGCTAGGTTGATCACCTTGCTGTGCTAAGGATTGATCAACCTGATCAACCTGATCAACCTTGTTACCAAAACTAGGAAAATCTTTCGCTGCCGTGGAATTACTAAAAGCGGAAGCAGCCATCCAGTTTACTGTTCCTTTCGAGGTCGGATTCGAGGTCGGATCAGAAGTTGGATCAGAAGTTGGATTCGAGGTCGGATCTGAATTTAGTATTTTTTCAGAAATAGGATGATCAGGTTGATCAGGTTGATCAAATCCTTGTGTAGCAGGGTGATCAACCTCGTGATCAACCTCCCTTTTTAAGGGGCTTTTCAAAACTTGAGGTTGATCAGCAGCCTCAACAGGGATTGAATCAGCCTCAAATTCGGCGTCAAATTCGGGGTTGGATTCAGCAAGCTCAAGAGGGAGGGAGACAGGTTCGGGTTCGGGTTCAGTTTTGCACCAAACTCGAACTCGTTTGCTGGATATCGATCGAAATTCTCGCTCCCACCCAAATTTTTTGAGGATGGCGGAACAGCGCATCTGATGCGATCGCTCTTGTCGGCTCAGGTCAACTTGGAGATGAGTGAGAAGGTCGCTGAGTCGGATATATTCGCGGTGTTCAATAAAATTTTCGATGACATCTTCCCAGGGATCTGATGACTGAAACTCTTGAGCAATGTGTTCGGCAGTTTCTTCATCTTCATAGTCAAGACAAGGTTCTTCGCCAGATTTGTAAGCCAGCATCGCAGCAGCCCAAATCGCATCTCGTTCTTTCTTAAGCAATTTAGTATCAATCCGGTGCTTGACCGGAATTACCCAAAATCGCCGGTTGCCTGTTTCATCAGCGAGAAATTCTTGCTTGTTGGTGGTTGCGACAATGATGCTGGGTCGGTTGAAGTCTTCAATATCTCGGCAATATGGCGGTCGAATTTTGTCTGTTCCGGTGGATAAAAAAGCTTTGGTTGCACTGACATCGCGCCGTCTGAAAACACTCTCTAGCTCTGCCCATTCTACAAACCAGGCTTGGTGCAATTTCAGCCGTTCATCTTTGTCAGAAACAGTTCCCAGGGAATCGTCAAAATATTTGCCTCCCGCCAGTACCTTAAAAAAAGTTGACTTTCTATAGCCCTGTTTCCCTTGCAGAATCAGAACTGTGTCTATTTTGCATCCTGGTTCAAACGTTCGTTTCACAGCACCAATTAATGTTTTTCGGACAAACATTTCATAAATTGGATCGTTGACACCAAAATATTTTTCCGCGAGACTATCTAAAAACGAAGTATCTGGTGCTGGTGGCAAAGAATTTAGATACTCTTCAATTGGTGAATACTGATTTTCTACTGCTATTTCTGTCAGGATATCTTGAACATCTTCTCGACTAGATTTGACGAGAATTCCGTGTTTGATTGCGAGTTGAATTCGCACTCGATCGAGTGATACTGGTGTACCGTCAATTTCGATTCGCTTGCTGAGTTTATTCAAGCGAAGCCGTTTGCCAAATTTTCTAATGATTTTTCGGTAATCCTGAATCATTCTGTTATCTGAATTTAAAATATTAAATTCAGGTGATGAATCAGAGCTAGCAGCAGAATTAGCATTAGGAGAGACGCCCTGCCAGGGCGTCTGTACCAAATCAGATTCAGCCTCTGCCTCCAATAATGAAACTAAATGATCGGGTTGCAAAGACTTAATGAATCGCCAGTATTCACCTTTAATGCAGCTTTCAATCCCATCACTAACATATTTAGAGATGCTGGCGATCGGATTCGACTTAACTGCGTAATTCCAGATTTGATCCCACTCTTCTTGATCCCAGCCACCGCCGGGAGAACAACGCCGACAAGCATCAAGAAATAGAGTGTAGGCATCCTCATTGGTTACTTGTCCCAGTCGGCTGAACTCAGATTGAACTCCAATTAAATCCCGTGCCAGTGTTGCCATTGAGGTATTTCTGAGAGTCGCTACTCCATTCAAAAATTCCTTGTTGGGCTTTCCCAGACCGCACTGTAGAGAAATTGGCACCGGCACCGGAACAGTGATGTCTTTATACCGTTGAGATATTTCCTCCGGTGTCGCAGTTAGAGTTGCGGTGGCAGTGCGCCCCGTCGTGGCATTGGCACTGTCTAAGACAGTAGCGCTGTGGGTGGCAGTGGCAGTAGCAGTGGTAGAAAATTGCAGTAAAGCTTGGTGCTGTTCCTCAAGTTCTCGTTGTTTCCGAGCGAGTAACTCTTGATAGAGAATGAGAAGTCGATCGCGCAAATCACTGTAGCTGTAGCGAGTGCCGGACTCTTCAACAAAATCGGTTTTAACGGGTTCGCGATCGGGCTTAACGTGCCAAGCACCCGCCAGCCGAAAAACACGACTAAGATTTTTGTTGCTCTCGTCTGCTTGCATAATTTCGATCAGAAGCACTTGCAGTTCCCGCCAATATTCCGGTGCGATCGGCTCCTCAAACAGCCAATACGGTTGCATCGACTTGTCACCGCTAAATATGGTGAAAGTTGGTTCAACAAAACCTACTTCGCTCCATTTTTCAAATTGTTCTGCCAACGGGATATCGTCCCACTCGCAGAAAATACCACAGCACTGCTTAATCTCAGCATCGCTATGTCCGGCTGTACCTGCGCCTGCACCATTAACCACGACATAAACACCGCGCTTGTCTGCTTGATACTGCTCAATCTGTTGCCAGTTAAGCTCAGAACTTTTGCGACCTTTATCCTTTTTCTTGCGTTCATCAGAGCTATGATAGAAAAACCTCAACAAAGCTTCGCCCGGTTGATAGCCCAAGTAATTCAGGTGTTTTTGTGCCAATTCACGATCTATATTCATTGCTTTGTGACTCCTGATTTTGATTTTGCTGCGACTAAAGTTTGCAATTGTTGGCGCAAACGATAGATTTCCTGATTGACCGACGATCGTTTTTCTTCCAAATCATTGATTCTTTCTCTCAGTCGTGTGATTTTTTGACTTTCATTTGCTTGAATTTCGCTAGCTGGGAAAGTACCTTGGGCTGGATCTGACCAATAGCACTCGGCACACAGCCCATTCGTTAATAAGCCGAAGCATCGTTTGCCGTCCTTGTGATAATTCGATCGACACCATCCGTTTTGGGTCATGTTCTGTACTGATTTTTTAGGGCAGTTTTTCAGTTAGCCAATAGCTGAGTTAGCTGTTTCCCAAATCCGTATGGAATTACCGCATTTTGTTTTCTGGAAAACTGTGCCTGTATGAAATGTGGCTTTGGGGTGCGTGGTTTTTCGTTACGGATTTTCAACATGGGTGAATTTGTTGAGATGGCTGCGAGAATAGTGCTAGCGATCGAGGTCGAATTAGCCCCCGGCCTCGATCGCTAGTTGTTCTACGAGAAGAGACAAACTGGCTAGACAAAATAAGTAGCCAATTTGTCCTGTAATTGATATTATGACAGAAAGACCTAAAGATCAATCCTTAGAAACTAGGAAAATTACTGTGTTGCGATACTTACGGGAAAAAGCGGGACTAAGTAGGGAGCAATTAGTAGCACGTTTGGGAAATCGGATTGCAGTGCGGACTTTGCAGCGATGGGAGACGCTGGGGAAAGAGCCAGCCCTTACTCGGGGCGACTGGATCGACCTTTGTGATGCTCTCAATGTTCATTGGGAAGAGCTTCCCAGGGATTTGTCAGATTTAGTAGAGGAGGAAACAAACTACGAAATGCTTGCTTAACCTTAATAAGACAAAATGGCTTGTCATAATGTCTTATGAGGTGATATGATAATCGCACAAGCCAAAATTAACAGCCCCAAAAATCTGAGAACCAGCAGCCTCAGTAATCAACGATCTGCTTAGGAATGTGACGCAAGGCTTGCGCGATTCAACTTTTAGGACATTGCAAAAGCAAAATTGCTTCAGAAAGAAGTACGGAATCTTTTTGTCAAAATTACCGAGTTAAAAAAACCGTGCCAAAACTACCGACAACGTTTCAAACGCTTGACTTGACAGGATTTGAGTTCGATCGCAGTCAACAATACACAGGAATCAGTCGAGAAATGATTGATTTTACGTGTGCTGTGCTCAATAAAAATCGTATAGGCATTGTGGTTCGGAGTGTGGGTGCAGCGCTCAAGGAAATTTACGGAATCGGAGGGAGCACCGATATTATCTGCAAATTGCTGAAAGAATGGCGTACAGATAATCTGTCGCTGATGAAGCAAGGAAAATCAGAGAAGGATTTAGCAACAGCACTGTTGGAAGCAGCGGATGATGGTTTGCTGGAGGACTCCGAAATACCTGAAGATATTCTCAAGGTTTCTCATCAAATGGCGATCGCGTTCTACAGACTGGCTTATCAAAAAGCTGATACCAGCGTGAGTGGCGATCGGATGAAACAGTTAGCTCAGGAAAATGAGTTGATGCGCCAACAACTCAAAGATTTTCCTCAAAATGTAATGGAGTTGACGTTTTATAAATCGGAGTACGAACGCCAGCGGAATGAGCTCAGGGAAGCGTACATGAATCTGAATAAGCAAAAGTTGACCGATTCTGAAGAATTTCGTCAGCAGTTAGATTTGCTTCAAGCCGAAAACAATGAATTGAAAGCCAAATTGACACTTGCTGAAAAACGGTTGCTCGAAGTTGCAGAATTTGAAAATGCTTCTCGCGATCGACTCAGTGAGATATCTAAGCTTAATGGACAAATCGAAGCACGAGAACGAGAAGTGTCGAGTCTTCATTCTCAAATCCAAGCTCTACAAACACAAGTTGGCGAGAAACAAGTCCTAGAAGCTCAACTAGAACAAGTGAGAACTCAGCTAAGAGAAGCTTCAACAACAATCACTAACCTGCAAAGTCAACAAAAAGTTAGTGGGGCTTTAGAAGTCGATCGAGAATTTGATGATAGTGATGATGGTATCGTTACAGACGCACAGCTTATGGTCGAAAACGAGACTTTGCATGGTGACTTGTCTGATGCTCTCAAAGAAATTGAAGAATTGAAAAGCATGATAGCTCATTTATCACCTGTTATCACTCCTGACAACACTTCTAATAACGTTTCTGAAAACACTTCTGATAATGTTTCTGATAACGTTTCTGATAATGTTTCTGATAACGTTCCTGAAAAAACTCCCAGTAAAAGCAAGAAACCAAAACTTGCTCTTGTTCACTAGAAACAGAAACAAAAACTCAGTAACAGCTCTCAAAAACTGTTACTGAGAAAAAAGAGAGAAAGTTTGGGTTTCGGGGTTTTAGTATTGAGTGAGGACTCAAACTCAAAACTCATAATCACTCTCGTATCAACCAGTAATCGTCCACCATTAATAGGGTAATTGGCAATCGCTACTTGGTAATCGGTAGTAAGTAGATAGGCGGGATTAAACCGAATAATGTAACCGTATGTAAATAGGCTTAAGTTAGCCAGGAGAAAGCATTTGGACACTTTACATCGTTTACATAGTTGCGTTTTAAAGCGCCGACTTACTTAATCAGGGGATAGAAATATGATAGACCTAAAAAAAGAAATTCAGCTAATGTTGATGGCACGATTTCCTTTGTTGTGGGTAGTAAGCCCAGAAGAGGAAACCGCCGAAGAAATTTTGTGTGATATAGCAAAAGCTAAGGAAGGGCAAATCTACTTTTGGGATTTTGCCAGAGGTTGGACAGATTCGGGTACATCCAAGGGAAATCCGATGCAAGCCTTGGAGCGGATCAGCAAAGCGCCGGCAATGGAACAAGTCACTTTGTTCGTCATGAAAGACATTGCGACTTTGATTGCACCGGGTGCGAATGGGCAGATAGCAAGTAACCAACTAGCGATCGTCCGGGAGCTGAAAAATTTGGCAGTGAGCATCGCTCGTGACCGTCGCTGCCTCGTCATTCTCTCAGATCAACTGCGCCTGCCTCAAGAACTGCGCGAAGAAATTACGGTGGTAGATGTCTCCTTACCAGGCATCGAGGAGATATCGAAGTTGATCGATCGACTGGTTGGCAAGAATATCAAACTCAACCCAGAACAACGGCAACAGCTAACAAAGGCTTGCCAGGGGCTGACTCGGTGCCGGATCTCCCGCGTCCTTGCCAAGTGCTTAGTTCTGGGAAAAGTTGATATTCGATCCCTCGCTGCGGTCATCGAGGAGAAGCGCCAAACCATCCGGGAGACGGGCATCCTCGAATTCATCCCGGTTCAATCTAGTTTGGAGTCGATCGGCGGACTCGAAAATCTCAAGCAATGGGTAACAGTTCGATCGCGCTCTTTTAGCGATGAAGCCCGTGAGTATGGACTCCCCAATCCCAAGGGGGTACTGCTGGCCGGCATTCAGGGAACGGGTAAATCCCTGCTAGCCAAGACGATCGCTGCTGAATGGAAACTCCCGCTGCTGCGCCTCGATGTCGGTCGGGTCTTTGGCAGTATGGTCGGCGAGAGCGAGAACCGCATCCGACAGGTCATTAAGTTGGCAGAGGCGATCGCACCCTGCATTCTGTTCTTAGACGAAGTAGATAAGGCCTTCGCGAACATTACGTCTGGCATGGATGGCGACTCTGGCACAAGCCAGCGGGTATTCGGTGCGCTCCTGACATGGATGCAAGAAAAGACCGCGCCAGTGTTTGTGGTGATGACTGCGAACCGCGCTGAAGTCTTACCAGCCGAGCTGATTCGCAAGGGTCGCATTGATGAAATTTTCTGGGTTGACCTACCGAACCTCACAGAGCGGGAGGCAATTTTTCGAGTTCACCTCACCCGCGTCCGGCCTTCGCGAGTGAAGTCGGGAGACTTTGATTGCGGAATGTTGGCAAGTCAGTCACCGTCTCTCTCCGGTGCAGAGATTGAGCAAGTCATTTTTGATGCAATGCAAACGGCCTTCAGTGCCGGACGCGAATTCACAGAGCGAGATTTGACCATAGCAATTACCGGGTGTGTTCCTCTGGCACGGATTGCTCAAGGTCAGATTGACGAACTGAAAACTTGGGCAATTCGATCGGGCGCTAAATCTGCCAGCATTGCCGATCGGAATGAAACACCTGCAACTTCCTACTCTCATCTCTCACCTCTTGAGGTTGACGAGAATTAATCATCAAAAAGCGAAGCGTCGCCCTGAGCGAAGCCGAAGGGTGTAGCCGAAAGGTTAAATGCTTCCCTTCGGCTTCGCTCAGTGCAAGGCTTTTTGGTTCTGATTTGTTATCAACAAACCAAAAATATGCACAAACCAGAATTTCAGCATTATGTTCATCCTCTGTCAACGCTCGAAATCATTGATACTGATCAAGGCAAAAAAGAAGTCATAAATAATTGGGCATTTGCTTCAGTTATTTGGTCAACCGCCCTAGCTGGCAACGCAAATGCTTTGATTATGGTTAATGAGGTATTTCCTGATAAAAGCAGAATTCCCTTACTGATTCTACGTTCTAAGCAGGGAGATGAAGCAGCCATGAGAGATGCGATCGCCATTCTTGCTTTTGCTATTGAGCAGAAAATAGAAGAACCATTTGAAGAAAAAGGAAACTCAAATGTCTGACCTAATTAATGAGATAAATGAACCAACAGAATTTCCAGCATTCGCCAATTACAAGGGTAAATGTGTCTGTATTTGTCGAGCTGATGCCAAATTAGTTGCAGCTACCATTGCTGATGCAGAAAGAATCATGGGCATTAGAGCAACTTTGAAAGGTACTTGGTTTACTCCACCAGAAGAAGGTACAGAACTCTGGAATTATGCAACAGCACTGCTTAATGACCCTCCGCCATTTATGTATGTGGAAGGTCAGATAGTAAGTCTTAGTAAGTTGGAAATACTTCAAGAAATCGTAAGAAAATAGTGATGTAATGCTTCGCTGTAAAGAAATGATTTTCAATTTGGAATCAGATTATGGCAAAGGCAATGATGGATGCTGAAACACTGTCGCAGAATTTGAAACACTTTGGTGGAACTGAGCAATATTACAAGCATTGGCTTGGGCTTTCTTACACTGATGGAGTTAAATATTTGGCTGATAATGCTCAATGTTATTGGTTGATTGATGCGATCGCCTCCCATCAGCCCCGTGCGAGGAGAATTCACAGCTTAACCGAGTTTCAGCTTTGGTTCCTTCATGTCGGAAATGCACATGAATTCATTAAGCCTCGTAGCTTGCGGGGCGGTACGCCATCGCCTAATGATGCTGTTTTGACTTGTTGGGAAGATTCACCAACTGCCGAAACTAAACCTGCGATTATTCAGCAGATACCAATGACAGATTTTCCTTTGACTGATATCAAGCTTTTTCTACAAGATAAAGTCCTTCTGTTGCCAAGTGAAAATTAAGTCCTAAAAAGCTGTCTTGTTCTCCACCTTTGGGGAACAAGATAAAGTTTCGCACTACATCATTCAACAATTATTATGAGCAAATCGAATGACTACCAACAGACAAATTCCCGAATTTACACTCGAAGAAAGGCAAAAACAACTGCAACAATTACAGGCAGAAGTTGATACAATTTTTGCTGAAGCAATTACTAACCATGTCAAAATTGCTGACTTTTCAGTGGAGATTTGGGTGAATGCAATGTTAGAAAAAAAAGCTTATGTGGCAATTGCCTGTCGCATGATTCACCACAGCACAACTTTTCTGGGAGATGAATTGCTGCAATTTATGCGATATCTAGCTAACAAAACTTTGGAAAAAGATGCTTCGATCGTACAATGGGCAGTCGATTTAATCAATCAAGGTTTAATTATCAATAACACCCTGAAAGAGAAAAACCAAAATGGCAAATTTGATGTGCAAAGTCTGTAGCGGTCAGCTAATGTTTCTTGGTCAGTTAGGCTACTTGAGACATTATATTTGCCGAAATTGTGGGATTCATATTAACAAAAGTCCCAAAATTGTCAGAGACAAATTCGATAACATAATCTCAGTCAAATACTAATCTTGCTACTCACACAAACCAAACAATGCGCTAATTGTCCGTGGAAAGTAGACCGAGATTTGAGCAAAATTCCTGGCTATAGCCGGGAAAATCATGAAGCTTTGAAGGAGACGATCGCTAATCCAAATCAAGATGTGTTTGAACAGTTGACAAGTCCTAAAATCGCAATGGGCTGTCACTATTCCACTGATGAGAAATTGCTGAAATGTGTCGGCTGGATTTATCACCAACTTCGGAATAATAATCTGGCTCTGCGATTGGTATTGATGCGATGCGCTACGCGCCCGCAAGCTACGAACCAGATATCACAGCTTGAAATTGATGGCGCACAACGGGCAACTTTTGCAGAAACTTTAACAGATTAACCCAAGTTACCTAACTTATTCAATCATGCAATATTACCAAATCGAATTCATCATCAACAAAAATGGCACTGTTACTGAAAAAGTCCTTGGTTCCGGGCCGAATTGTACTGCCATTACTAAGCAACTGGAAAATGCAATGGGAGAAATTCGATCGCAAGAACTTCTTCCAGAAGCATTAACTGAAAGATTAACTGAGGAAATCATTGAGGACTCAACTTTATGGACAAATAGCTGATGAATTGTAAAATCCCTGGTTGTCTTAATCCCTTAGTAAACGGCAGAACTTACGAAGGCGGTAAATGTACTTCAAAAATTCTTGCTGCTGCCCGGTATTTCTCTCGTCCACTTTCAGAACTTTTAGGAGACTTAGAAAATGTCACATCTCAGTGTAATCCGCACCCAGATAAAGAATCCGATCGTCCTACAGGAAATTCTTGAGGAGATGATTCGATCGGGTCTTAATGGAATTCTTGCTGGAGCTTACCTTGAAACTAACACCCATATCCATGATCCTTTCGGCAACAGTAAGCTAGCAGAGTTTGTTATTCGGCGCAAACAAAGCTATCAGGGTGGTTACGATTTTGGCTTTAAATTGATAGAAGGATCAGACGAATTTGAGTTCTTAACTCGTGATGGTTCCATCCATGCTGCCAAGAAATTTATGGAACAACTATTACCCTGGTACGCACGGGAAAATACTCTAGCAGTATTGAGAAGTCAAGGCTTCAATATTGAGTCTCAAACTGAAGAAAATGGTGAAGTTGTCATAGTCGCTAGTAAATGGTGTTAAACCCATACTGCTTCGCATAAGGAATTCAGAACTTTAACAGGAACAGAAACCATGATTTGGAATTTTACAACCAACGAAGAAGGAAGTAATGTAGTCGTTGACATAGACGATTTTATTGACATCATAAAATGTCTCGATCGTGCAGCCGATGCCTTGTTGATTACTACACGAACAACTCAAAGTAAATACGAGACAGAACCTGGTAGCTTAGCACTGAGATTAGTCAAACAGTTGGGTTACGATTCAATTGATTTATCCGACGATTGATTTGTGAAATAAAATCTCACTTAACTCAAGTCAATGCTTCGCTTTTAAGGTTTTAGGGAAACAGTTAACCTTGATTGTTTCCCTGTCAAATTATTAACAAAATGAAACACATTGTCGTCTTAGAAGTCATTGACGGAAAGAAAGTAACAACAGAAGTCTTGGAGGAACCGCCAATGCTCTTGACTTGGTGGCAAATGTTCTTCTTATTTAATCGTAAAACAGCTCAAGATTCGATTACGGAAGGTCGAATCATTACCTATATCTATATCGAGATATACGGCTGCGCTTTACGGAGCATCAAAGTTTCAGAAGTAAAAAGTTTGGCGTGAAAATCATGGGGCATCACACACAAGAAGTAGTAGACGAAGCTGCAAGAATTCAAATAGAGGTTGATAAAATCTTTGAGACGGCTCGATCGAATAACTGGAGCTTGGAACAATTTGCGATTAAAGTTCTAGCCGGAGCGACAGATTATCAACTTGGATATTTCTCAATTGCTGCTCAACTCGTTCAAAATGTGACTCATTTAGATGGACAAAGTTCGATCGATATCCTCAACCATTTGCTTTATAAAGTTCGTCAATTAGATACTTTGAAAATTAAGCAAGCACAAAACATATTCTTCCAGGGCTTAGTCATCAATAAACAGAAAACCGAACAACAATTAGCAGAAAAAAGGAGAAATTAGGATGAAGACTACTTACAAAGCCGATGATGCGGTAGGACAACTGAAACTATCGATCGCACTTCATCTCTTACCCAACCTTCCACCAATTCCGCATCAAGAATACAGACTGATTGTTGCTGACCCGCCGTGGCAGTTCACACTCAGGGAAACAGACAAGACTCACCGGGGCCGTTGCAGCTACCCATCCATGACCGATGACGAAATTCTGAATATGCCGATAAGTGCGATCGCCAGCGATGACTCTTATCTGCTGCTATGGGTAACAAACAACCATCAAGCGCTGGGGTTCCGGTGTCTCGATCGCTGGGGATTTACTCATCGATCAACTTTCACCTGGGAGAAAGTCACCAAGGACGGCAGACCTCATGCTGGATTAGGTCACTACGGCAGGAATTGCACCGAGCATTTTCTGGTCGCCACTAAAGGTGCACCGGGGAGTTTTACCACTCATGGTTTGACCACCATTAACAACCTCATCAAAGCTCGCCGTAGAGAGCATTCACAAAAGCCGAAACAGTTTTGGGGAATCGCCGATCGACTCGCTGAAAAACTGGAGAATTGCGAGAGGTTGGGCAAGTTATCGCATCCGTCGAGGATTGAACTATTCGCTCGGGAACAACGGCCTAATTGGGATGCCTGGGGTGCTGAGGCTAACTTGCCTAATGCTTTAGTTTGATAACTCAACCCTAGTTTTTTATGGAAATTACTAGGGTTAAGTCATTTTGTTATTGCTTCGCTTAAGGATATTGATTTGTCCTATAAGCGTATTTACTGGGTCGCTCCCAGTCACAAAATGAGCTGGTTTAATTTAGTTTTTGGAATTACTTCTATCGCATCCGATCCAACTTACAATTCCTACGATTCAACTGATACTGTCCCCGATGAAAGTTACGAAGAAAGTCAACATGAAAGTTACGAGGAAAGTTACGAGGAAAGTTACGGAATTAAAATCACAAATCCGGTACAGTTTACCCATGATTTTGCAGCAAAAGTAATCGAAGCTCTCGAACTTTTAGCTCGTTATTGTCCAGAGTATTTCAGCTTGATTCAAGAGTATACTCATTGCATAAGTAGTGCTACTTCATCGGGTGCTGCTTATTGGAAGAATGAAATACTCATTGCTGAACAAACATTTAGTCGTGATGTTGAATGGTTAGCCAGCATTTTTGTTCATGAAAATCATCACATCATCCGTCGATCTGTTGGTGATAAATTTGTTGACAATAGCAGGGAGGAAGAATTGGACTGCATTGAACAACAAATCCTCTGTTTGAAACAGCTTAACGTTCCTCAAAGCTGGATTGAGAGTTTAAGAGCTGAAACAGGTGATCATTATTTGGAAGAGATTACCTGGTAATTTAGTGTTTTGCTTCGCATAAAGGCATGGATTTGTTCTCTCAAAATATCATCATGACAACCGTTCATAACGACTGCACAACGACAGAATCAGAATCCAATGAATTGCCAGAGACTGCTGAAAACGGCTTCATTATTGTGAGTGACTTCTTAGCACATCAGCATGAATCGATCGAACCTGCATTGAGAAATAGTGAGTTTCAATATCTGATAAAGTTTCATCCTTTTGACCCTCAAGCGCTCTGGATACAAGGCGCTTTTAGAGTCTACGTTTTAGAGGAACAACTCGAAGCAGCTAGTAATTTCTGTAGATCGATCGAACTTGCTAATCTTCGATAATTTCATCCGATAAATAGCGTAATAACTGGATCGCTCCCAGTTCACTACCATGCAATCTATTTCTACTTCTACTACTTCTACTGACCCTTTGAATAATTTGCCATCTCCAACTAATTGGAAAGTTAATATGCCCCGAGTTTATGTCCTGCAAGAAGTGTCTTTTAATGGTGCTTGGATTGATGCTATCAACGCTTCAGAAATGCAGAAGAATATGGACTACATTCAGCATCATTATCCATTTCAAAGACCTGTCAAAGTTAGTTTATTCCAAAACTTTGAAGGTACTGACCTAGCACCAGAAATGCCGATATCCTTTATTGCACAAATAGGTGAAGGAATTCGCAAATATGGCAAAGCATTCTTACTCTATTATGCGGACTATCCTAGAGAGCCAGAAATTCTGTCAAATTTCAGAGAAGATTACAGAGGTTCTTTCGATCGCATTGAAGATTTTGTCAAAGAAATTCTTAGCAAAGAAGCCTTTGATGCACAGTTGCAGCGCAATAATCTTGACTGGAAACATATCAATTTTGATGAAATTATTCGAGATTGGTTTTGTCCAAAAAAGGGAATATATCGGCGGATATTAGATGAAAAAATCTATATTTTCAAGCGTCGTTAATGTTTCACTTTTGGATATTGATATAGCGTAATTGCTGGGTCGCTCCCAATTCTAAAAATGGTTTCACCTGAGATAAATGTTGGTGGATTGCACAAAGTAGCTGATTTTCGGTTCAATGAACATCATAAAGTCGTGTCGGCTATCAAACCAATGATTCATCAGCTAGAGTTTTACGTTTATCAAGGCAAATTTACTCTTTACGTTTTGCCGGAAGATGCTGAAACTGCAAAAGTGTTACTTGGAATTCCGATCGAATAACAGAACATAATAGCGTAATAGCTGGATCGCTCCCAGTTTCAACAATGCCTTACTACATTTTAGTCACACTTGATCAAGAAGTTGAAGTTTATACCACTCGTGAAATGTTGACTTCTGAAGAAATTCAAGAAACGATGGGTATTGAAACAATGCCAGCGATAGTAAAAAAGTTGAGTTTTTCTGATCGGTCGATCGTCATGCTTTGTGAGCCTGATACTGTATCGACGAAGAAACTTTCCCCAACTTGTATTACGAAAAATGGTGATATTGTTTGTGGTCAGGTACTTATTCTGGCAACTGATAAATCTCCAGACAATTTGTGCTTACTTGATGTACGTCAAGCCAAACTTGTGAAAGAGGAACTGAAATTGTATCCAAAACCAGTGAAGCCAGAACATGATTTCAGTGCTTCGCTCTGGGATATTGATTGATTTGAGATTGTTACAACAACATTACTGGAGACAAAATGACACAATTTTACGCTTTAATTAATCACTCAACCGGAGTTCAAGAAGTAGAAGCAACCGAAATGCCCACAATGAAAGAACTTCAAAATCTGGTAGGCATTTCCGGTGACGAATACGCTTTCTTTGAAGGAGTTTATAAGCGCTATTCTGACCCGTCGATCGCTATTTTGTGTGATGACAACTTCTTGAGTAAGGCTTGCCAACCAACACTACTTACTCCTGATGGAACTACCCTCCAAGGACAGCTTGTGATTGTCGCACTTGATAACCAAATTGAGGATTTCTGTTTGCTGACTCAGAAACAGCTAGAAATTGTCAAGAAAGAAAGCAAGGTTTATCCGTTACGTCCACGCTAGCAGCAACCTATGCCCTGTATCCGAAGTGAAACAGGGCATGATGACTCAATTCACCTCATAATCACTCAGAATCACTCAGAATCAACATGGATAATATCGAATTTCAACGAATTGCTCAGTATGCGATCGAGATATCAGGAGATTTTTCGCTACGCTGGCCCGGACTGTACACTGCGGGAGCGTGTCACTTTTGCGATAAGTATAAATACTCAAAAAGAGTAAAATAGTGGCTTTGAGCCATTGTTGAGCAAAATAGGCGAGAATAATAGTGTCTTATTAATGGCGACTGAACCATGACCCCAGAACAGCAACAGGCGATTCAAACACATGTAGAAGCTATTTCTGCAATCCTGTATGCGGATTGTGAACCTGAATCGTTAAAGACATTAGAAGATATCGAGCTAGCAGTAAAAGAAAGAGTGTTAACTCATGTAACACCACAGATCGGAATTTTTTTATCTACTCAGCTAGCGGGACAAAAGCAGGAAGGGTAAAGAAATTAAAAAGTACATTAGGTGATTTAAGTATCACCGAGAAGCAAGCGGAGCTACTAGGGTGTGGTACGGGAAGCAGATTAAGTCCGCATTTAGAAAACTGCTGTTTAAGACTGAGTGCTAATGTTGCTTATGAAAGTGCATCAAAAGATATTAAATACATAACTGGAGTTACTGTACCATCGAAAACACAACTCATATTAGTACATGATCAAGAATTTAATAAACCAGTAGCAACATTAGATATTACTGAATTAAGTGTAGATGGTGGCAAAGCCCGGTTAATCACACCACCAGGAGAAAAATCTGAGTGGAAAGACTATAAAGCAATTGTTTCCGAGGCGGGAATAGTAGCTAGTTTCGACCAAAATAATATGATTATTGATTGGGCAAATCAACAACCACTAGCAAATCCAGTAACTTGTCTAGGTGATGGACATGATGGAGTCTGGAATATATTCAAGGAAATTAGTTGTGAGCAGAACAGAAGAGAAATCTTAGATTGGTATCATCTGAATGAAAATCTTCACTTATGTGGGTGGTTCAATTAAGCGGTTAAAGCAAGCCGAAACATATTTATGGCAAGGAAATGTCCCAAGTGCAATAGCACTATTCACAAAGTTAAAGAAAAAATCAGCAATTAACTTCTGTAAGTATTTAGAAAAGCATCAGGAAAGAATTATTAATTATGAAGTTTTCCAGAGAGACGGAATTTGTTCAATTGGCTCTGGGGCAGTAGAATCAGGAATTAAGCAAATAGCTAGACGGATTAAAATATCTGGAGCAAGTTGGAAATCAGAACATGTTGGGCAGGTATTAGCTCATCGATGTGCTTACTTAAACGGCTTAATTGGTAAATCAGGAAAAGCTGTTTAAGTATTTTTACTCATCGCAAAAGTGACACGCTCCCGTACACTGCTAGAAATGTCCATAATCTGCTGAAAAATTCTCCCCCCTTGCTGCCCGAAGATATTGGCGGTCAACTAGGAGGTTTGTCGGCACAATATATCACTCAAATGATTTTGGCTTTAAAACAGGGCGGAATTGACATCAAATCAGTTGCTAAACAAACCGCGACGGGCAAAACTGAAGTGAGATATTTGATCGATAATGACACCTACACTTACTACATTTTGGTGTCGCCTACAGGTTTTGACATTCGCAAATCTTCTCAGTCTCGAATTAACTTAGCAGAATTGATGGGGACTAATATTGGAACTGTAGGTATCATTGTCCAGCGAATTGAAGACGAATTCATCGATCGAACTGCTGTGATATTTGCTAACAAAAACTCTAAGGATAAGTTGAGCTATGTTACCAAAACTGGCAAAGAATTATATGGCTTTTGCCTTATTGTTTCCCGAACTGCTGGTAATAATTTAGCTTGCTTAACTTCAACACAAGTTCGATCGCTCGTTAGTCAGTTAGTCTAATCCCATGAAAAAGGGCTAGTGGCATAAGTTTGTAGCGCTTTTCGGTTTGTGCAACTTCTGTTTTGTTGCCTGTTTCATCCGGGGTGCTTGGATAATCAACAGAACAGAAGCAAGTTCAGTATAACTCATTCACCATAACAAAGCAAAGTTAGGTTAGAAAATGTTACAACCACAAAATCCTAGAGAATATGATGCTATCCTCGGCGGTCAAACTCCCCCTTCGCTCGGTGCTATGGTGCTGGGAGGTTTACCCGGTGTCAGAAGTCGTTTAGCATCAAGTCATCTAGCATCGCAAATTGGTGCTATGTCCGAAGCGTGTCGGTATGGTGAGCCTGGTTTTGATTTAATAGTTCAATTTTTGAGAGATAACTGGAACTCGATCGATTCAACCGTAAAGAGCGCTGGAAAAGATACAGTTGCCAAAATGTTAAATAACACTGTAACAACCGATTACTTAGGTTGGTATTTGGTTTCACATGGAAACTTGGATTTTCCAACTAAAACAGATACTTTGCATTTAGCTTGCGACAAACTTCTTGCTTACATACATACTGTCTATCCAAATACAAAATGGTATCTTTCGGGAGGGTACAGTTATATTACCTTTTCTCAGGTTCACGATCGGGAATGGGCTAAAGGTAACAGAAAAACATTAAATGATTCGATCGACTACTTGGTTCAGATACTCACAGCCGAAAAGCTAAGAAGAGTACGAATCTTGCAATTTGTTTACTACTCTCAAAGTTATTACGATATTTGCTTGGCTTATCAGAAGGAAATGTATGGAGCCAAATTCGTCAAAAAGATTAAATCCAGATTGACTCCACAAAGCATTTATCATAGTTTGCTTCCTTGGTTTGAAGAAAGTTTAGAAAAATTGATTGCGTCAGATTAATGCTCAGAATTCAGGTAAAAATAATGTTAGAGCAACAAAGTCCTAGAGAGTATGATGCGGTACTCGGCAATAAAGTCTTGGCTCCCGAAGGCGCTGCCGTGCTCGGAGGTCTATTCGGTGTCAGGAGCCGTTTAGCATCAAATCACCGATTATCCCAAATTGGTGGTTTGTGTGAAGCTTGTAAATATGGTGAGCCTGGTTTTAATTTGATGGTTCAGTTTTTGAAAGATAAATCGATCGACCCAGCAGTAAAAAAGGCTGGCAAAACTTGCGTTTCCTCAATGTTAAACGATACCCTAGTCACTGATGATTTAGGATGGTATCTTGTTGGACGTGGGCAGTTATACCCTAATAGCAAAATAGATACTTTGCGATTGGCTTGTGAAAAACTTCTTGCTTACATAAACACATTGTATGGCAAAAGGAAATGGTATTTCGGCGGAGGCTATAGCTATATTAGGTTTTCTCAAGTTCAAGATTGGGAATGGGCTAAAGGCAACAGAAAAACTTTAAGTGATTCAATGAATTACTTAGTACAGATTCTATCAGCCGAAAAGCTCAGAAGAGAAACAATCTTGAACTTTGTTTATTACTGCCAAACTTACTATGATATTTCCATAGCCTATAAAAAGGAAATACCTAGAAATAAGTTTCCTGACCATATTGAACCGAGATTGTTAAACCAAGGCATTTATCACAGCTTGCTTCCTTGGTTTGAAGAGAGTTTAGAAAAACTAATTGCCTCTTCATTTGAAGATTTAGTAATGGAATAATGCTTCGCTTTCAAAGTGTAATTTCTCAATTACACAAAATGAAAGATAATTTGATGCAATTCCCGATCGATGCTAAAGTCTATAATTTAGCTTTAGGTTATGCTTCAGAACAAGCCAACCTAGAAAATGGTCTAAAACTTTTCTACAATACAATGACAGTGTGGGCAGTCAATCATCTTATCGGTTGGATGGACTTTGAAACCATTCTCGATAAAGATGATGACTGGACTGTCGCAATTGAATCGGCTTTAGAACTTGCTGATTTGGAGTTACCCGGAATCGGAAAGATTCAATGCTGTCGAATTGGTGAAGGAGAAACAAAGATTTGTGTTCCAGTCCAAAACGATCGCATTGCTTATATCTTTGTTGAATTACCAGACTCATTGGATAAAGTCAAACTTTTAGGCTTTCTCTCCGCTGCTGATATCCACGGCGATACTGTACAAATTTCTGTTGCTGACCTTCAGCCATTTGACCGCTTATCTGACTATTTGGAAACTATTGAATTACAAAATGTTTGAGGAAAAACCATGAATTTGAAACAGCTAAGGATGTCTTTGGCAGGAAAACCCAAACTTGATCCAGCTCAAGCGGTTTGGGTGGTTAATTGCCCTGAAAAAGTAGAAGATGATTTTGCCGGAGCCATCGCTGAAGCCGAATGTGAATTTGAAGATAATTTTCGACCATTCGATCGCCCAGAGGTATGGAAAAAATTTTGCATTGGCAGTACAGACTACTTAGCGGGTTGTCTCACAAATTTTACTCCTGAAGAAGTGGACGAGAACTGGGAAGCTATTTGCACAATGATGGGTTAGTGGTGAAAACTCGGCTTGGCGGCTTCAAAAACGCCAAAGTTTGATCTCGACTTGGCCACGATGACGGATGAGGTAGAGCTGACTCTATAGCCGAGGTATAGAGTCAGGAGCGATCGCCAGGAGTAGCGCCCCGTCAAGCGCGTTCTAATACAACTCCTGGCGATCGCTCCTGATTCATCAAATCCTGTACTTCATGAGTTAGCCTCTGGGCTTCCTCAGCGCTCAAGGAATCTTTATCATGATCATTCAGGTAATCAGCGAAGAATGCTGCAACTACATAGGTTTGCCAGATAAACAGTTCGTTTTGGGTTCCGGCAATAGGGCGGTCAAAACTTTCGCCTACGTGAAATACCGAGTTATCTTCGGGATTCCCATAGAATTTGGGTGATTCTTCTTTGATCGGACTGATAAAAACTCTGTAACGTTTTTTAACTACGGATGTTAAATGGGTAATTGTCACCCCTGGCGGTGGATTATTTTTATCTCGGTAGTTACCTTGGTTCATCCAGGCATTGAAAGCATCTATGTTCCCCGATACTTGATATCGATCGCCTACCTCACCTTGATTCCCGTAGTCAGAGAGTAGCATTTCCTTGAATGAATCAAAAATTTTTTCATCTGAGTGCTTTATCGTGAAAGAGCATTTCTTCAAGACATTGTTACAGTTTGTCAGAACTTGGAAAGCATCTGTTACCTTGGTATGAACTGACACCGGTTTACTGATTACTCCATGAGAGTTCTTTCTTCTGATTCCCAAATAAACTGTATGTCGATCACTTATCCCTGCTGGAGCTAGATAGCATCCAATAATTAAACTTTCAGGCTGAGACTTAAATCCAAATCCTAACCCTCTTTCTCGTCTCCGTTTCGCTTCGCCCATATTTCCTCACTTTTAGAATTAATATTATTTTATTTTAACGCTATTCTTTACTTAGCAAGCAAATTATAAGCTTCGCCGTAAAGTATTGTTAGCAGATTTATCGTACTATGCACAACCCAGATTTTTCAATACCTCAAGAAGTCGAAAACCAACTGAGAATATGTCCTGTAATTGAAGAGGCTGTATGGCTTAACGAGGAAGGGCAGCTCTTACCTTGTGAGGTCAAACATGAAGTTGTTGCCCCTAAATTTTTACCGGGCAACGCAGCGAAATTGGTTTGTTTCTCTCAACAAAAGTATGTGACGATCGGCTTTACTCCTATCAAACTCTTTCAAACTAAGCAAAGTGCCTGGGAAAGTGCTTGTCTTACTGCTGTTTCTGACTTAGGTTTTTCCACTGCTCAAGTTATTACTCAGTCGATCGTTACTCAGGTCATCGACAAAGCTACTAAATTGATTCAGTCTTTAAATTGGTGGTTGATATAACAGATTTTGTTTCTTGTTCTGTTTCTAGTAACGTTTCTAAAAATGTTTCTGATAATGTTTTTGGGAATCTTACTGGCAATAAAAATAGTCAAAGTAAGATTTTGCTTCGCTGTAAGGGTGTGAGATTGAGGATTAAATAATGTCACAACCAGACTTTGATGTTGAAAATTGTACCTGGCAAGCCAAAGATGGCAAAGTAATAAAATACACAAAAGAAACTCATCAGCTTACTACCTGGGAAGATTGGAATGAATATCATCTACAAATCACCAAATGGCCCAAAAATACATCAATTGAAATTGTGGTACTTAGCGGTGATGAAGGATATGACTCTGAAAGCCGATGGTCAAGTTCTGAAGTTTATCGCTATGTCAAAATGCCTCATGCTGAATTTGAAGCACAGAGAGAGGAACTTATTCGCAAAGTTCTTGAGTTAGCAAATCAACAATTTGGTTATTTAGCATTCTAATAGCGTTTATCTGGGTCGCTCCCAGAATTCTTACTTATCATGACAAACTACGAACACAGTAAATTAACGCTGGGTAGAATCCTAAAAAATGCTCGGCAAGAACTTGGTTTTAGCCAGAAAGATTTGTGTAAATTGCTGGTAATTCCATCAGAAGATGAAGAGTTTCTTACGATCGATCGATACCTATTATCGAAAATCGAAAATAATAGAATCGACATCCGATCGAATGAGTATGACTGGCTGATACCCAGAATTGCTGCAATATTTGCTCTTGATGGTGTTTGGCTTGAAGCAATCCGTCAACAAACCGAAGTTGAGCCTCTGGACTTAGAAAACGCCGTAGCAGTATTTCCCGTTTACTTCAATCAACAACACTATGACCTATAAAACAGTGTATCTGCATCGGATGGTGGCAGAACAAACTCTCGATCGTAAGCTCAGCCCCGGTGAAGTTGTTCATCACCTGGACGAGGACATATCTAATAACTCGCCAGAAAACCTGGTGATTTGTTCTAGTCCTTCTGTTCACGGACGATACCATGTCCGTTCTCTGAGACAGAAACTTGAAGCCGATCGACCTCGGATTCAAGAAGGCGATTTGTGGCTTTAAATCAACAGCTTGCTCAAATAAGTTATTCCCGTTCCAGTAAACCATTTTGGGTATTTCCCTGAAAACACAACACACGATTCTTGCCGTTACAACAGCTTTGACCGTCGCACTAGCAGCAACCAGTCCTCTATTTACTTCAGGCAAAGTAACTGAAGCTAGCCAAGTCGATCCATATCTTGGGGAATATGATGAAGAGTCATATCCGATGGGCATTCAAATTGAAGAACTAGAAGGCAATCGTAAAAAGTCACAGTAATGCTTCGCTGTAAGGTAGTGTTGCTTTTCTCACTGCTATGAACTTAAAAGAATTAGTTCGGTTTCTGAAATATGAAGCCGACCTCCCTAACTTTTTCCAGACTTCTGCCAATTACTACCATGAAAATCAAACACTACCTTCACAAACTGAAAGTCAGAAAATCAAGGTAGCTTTAGCCGTCAGCGATCAAAAAGAAGGTCAGCAGCCAAAGAGTAATGATCCACTCTATCAACAAGCCTATCAAATCGCTCAGTCTATTTAGTTGGAGCTGATAAGTAGATGGAAGGCATTAATATTTGGTCTGGCTCTGATATTGGGATTGGTGCAGCTTTGACTAATCCCACAGAGCTAGCTTTCCGAAAGGGCAACATCAAAAATCGCTACCCGGTAACATTCAATGGCGTGAATTACCGTGATGCTGAATCTGCATATCAAAAGTACAAAAGTCGTGATATGCAGGAATCGATCGAGATTATGACGGAAATCATTGTGTGCAAATTACAACAGCATCCGCGACTGTTTGAAGAAATTACCAAACGAGGCGGTGTTGAATGGCTTAAGCGATGCCGTCACATTGTTGGAGTAAGAAATAGTCGTTGGGAAGGCTACGGATTGGAAAGCAATTTCATCCTGTGCTTGGTATTTGCCTATCAATTGTGTAGTGAATAGCGCGATTGCCGGGTCGCTCCCGGTCTTAAATTATGTCTAAGCCTAACCCTGAAATCAAGTTTGTGATTCTTAAGGCGAGTTATTGGGTTGGTGATGCTACTGAATATGGCATCGTTTACTGGTTGATTCCCATTAAAGGAAGATGGTGTGAAGATTTTGAATCAGCCGAATTCTTTGATACTCGATCGGATGCTGAACAACGCTTAACTGAAGAAAAATGTCATCCTGCCAATCAGAATATCTCCCTTGTTGAAGTTGAATTGTACCGTGATTAAGAGCAATGAAAACTACCTTTTACTGGTCAAATTGGAAATTTACGATAGAAAGCTCTTGCTACTACGATGATTCACCAGGCAATGTATTTTACCTAGAAGCGATCGTTATGCCAGAACTTGAATTAGTCGCTAAATCGGAATTCAAAGGCTGGAATCGATCACTAGCGGAACAAGCAGCTAAGTCAATGGTTGTCTGTGAGAACAAAATTGATGAAAAATGTTTCCTGAAAACTCTTTTCAGCTAATAATGCTTCGCTTTGAGGTTTTGAGTTAATGAGTTTAATCAGTTAAGGAGTAAGAATCATGACAATCACAATCGAAGAAATCAAGTCAATACTTGCGGGTACTGAAGAAACTCTGCGACTTTTGCAGAAGCAGCCAGAGTATCAGACGATCGAAAATAGCGATAGTTTTGTCACGCAAAATGAGTTAGTTTTGGCAGATGCTATTCAGTCGCTGAGTGAATTTATCAGGCGATAGAAGAATCTGAATGTGATTTTGCCAGTGCTATCGTTACAAATCCACAACAAGTCAAAGAAGGTCATCGCGATGTGTTGGATTTGCTAGGAAACTAATAAGCGCTTAAGTCCGGGTCGCTCCCGGTTCCTAATTATGTCTGAATCTGAATCTGAAATCAAGTTTGTGATTTGTAAGGCTAGTTATTGGGTTGGTGATGCAACAGAATACGGTTGTGTTTTTTGGCTCAAAGAAAAAGGGAAATGGACTGAAGAATTTGAAGAAGCCGATTTTTTGGAGAGTCGATCGACTGCCTTGGAACGTCTAGAATCCGAAAAAAATGTGGCGGGAAATCGTAATTTTTCCATTGTTGAAATTGAATTACACCGCGATTAAATACCTTGGGAGAACTACATGAATATCGAACAAATCAAATCTATCCTCTCTGGCACTGAAGAAACTCTACGACTCCTACAAAATCAGCCGGAATATCAAGTGATCGAGAATAGCGAAAAGTTTGCTACTCCAAACGATTTAGTTTTGGCAGATGCAGTTCAAACCCTGTCTGAAATTTATCAGGCAATTGTTGAGTCAGAATATTATTTTCCTGACTCAAACCCCGAAGAAGCCCCCGAATAAGCCCAAGAAATTCCTAGCAACCTTTTTAATTTATTGGGAACCTAATTAGCGCATTAGCGGGGTCGGTTCCCCCGAACCCGGAGGCTCCATTTCATAAAGCTTCGCTCGCGGGCAAGTCGCTTTATGAGATTGATATAGCGTAATTGACGATCGCTCCGTCATCAAAAATGTTTTACTGGTTATATCATGTCCGATCGATTAACCATCATATCCCGGTCGGGGCGGGTTTTTGAGATGGGAGATTGTTGGCAGGTATTGTTGGTGAGGGGAGCCCCTACAAAAATCGCGGTCGCTCGATCGGACATGATATTATCGGGTCGTTCCCGGCTGCTGATTATGCAAAAATGGGGAGAAAATAGAAACTAGAGGATCTATCAACAAACATTGCTCACAAAAACGGGATGCTTCCCAACAAACAGTTTATCTCGACGCATAACTGCCTAAGTCTTCATCCAAAATTATCTTGCCAATTTTCTGATATTCTCGTCGGGTAGCGCCAATGAGATGGGACATCCCGATCTCTACACCTTCGGCAGCAGCTAGAAATGCGGCAGCTAAGGCGATATTGCGGATATTGCCGCCAGCAATCTCAAAGCGACGTGCCATAAATTCTATATCTAAGTCTGCACTTCGAGGGGTTTTATCGGGAAAAATATGTTGCCAAATTTGGTATCGTTCCGGTTCTTTAGGAAAGGGAAATCCGATAATAAAACTCAATCGGCGGGTAAAGGCATCGTCGATATTATTTGCTAAATTGGTGGTGAGAATGGCGATGCCTTCGTATTCTTCCATTTTTTGCAGGAGGTAGCCGATTTCTATGTTCGCGTAGCGATCGCGCGCGTCTTTGACTTCGGAACGCTTGCCAAATAAGGCATCGGCTTCGTCAAATAACAGGATGGCGTTGGAGGTGGCGGCCGCGGTGAAGATGCGATCGAGATTTTTCTCGGTTTCGCCGATATATTTGCTGACGATTTGGGATAAGTCTATTTTATAGAGGTCGAGCTGCAATTCGCGGGCGATCGCCTCGGCTGCCATTGTTTTACCTGTTCCGGGCACGCCTGTAAACAGCGCGTTTATCCCTTTTCCCATCGAAAACTGATTGTCAAATCCCCACTCGGACAGCACTTTGGATTGATGTTGAGCCCGATCGCAGATTTCACGCAGGTGCGTTTTTTGCTCCTCTGGCAGGACAATATTTTCTAAGCGATACTTGGGCTCGACTTTGCGGGCGAGTTGGGTGAGGTCGTGACCGGATTGGGCGCGGGCGGCTGCGAACAATTCTGCTAATTTGGGTTGGGTGTCGTTCTTCCCTTCTGTGCAAATGCGATTGCAGGCGATCGCGATCGCATCGGCAATCCGATCGCTCGTCAGGCGAAAGCGATCGGCTATAGCATATAAGTCGGAATCTGTCAAGGAAATTCCCGCGTCTGCCAGGTGAGTTTGCCAGATGTGGCGGCGCTGGTGAAAGTCGGGGAGTGTGAAGGGTACGGTGACGACTCCCTTCGCGCCGGTTGTTGGGTTCCAGTGTTCGGTTCCTGAGAGGATGGTGAGTGTTGCGGGGGTGGAAAGCAAGGAGTCGCAGGCAATAGTGCGATCGCTTCCCGGCAAGTTATCCCATCCGTCCAGATAGAGGAGGGCATTCTGAAAGTGAGCTTCTCGCCTCAGCAGTTTGAGGGTGGGTTCGAGTTCGGTTTTGAGGTTGGCACTGAGGCGGGAGAAGTCGGCGGCGAGTAAGGGGGTGTGGAGTTCTCGCGCTAAGGCTTCGGCGGCGCTGCGTTTGCTGCTGGTATCGGTTCCTTGGAAGTAGAGGCAGCGGGGTTGGGGGTTTTGGGCGATCGCGCTGAGTTTGTGCTGGAGTTCGGGGTTGAGGAACGGTTCGCTGTGGGTGAGGGTGGGGGGTATCAGGTGGCAAAAGGGGGCGAGGCGGCGATCGAGTCCGCTGTTTCCCAGCAGGTAGCGGACGATTTGGGGGTCGAGGTGGAGGGTGTGGGCGAGGAGGGGGGTGGGGGTGTCGGGTTGACTGTGGAGGTGGAGGATATGGTGGCGGATGAGGGGGGCGTCGGGGGAAAAGCGATCGCGCTGTTGGAGTTTTTCGGCGGCGGTGGTGCAGAGGAGGTTGAGGGCCAGATCGACGGTGGGAAGTTTGGCGCGAACGTCGTCTTGCAGGTAGGCGTAGAGGCGTTCGTAGCGGCGATCTAGTTCGGGGGCGAGGGCGAGGGCGAGGATGTCCAGGTCGATGGTTGCAAGCTGGTATTGGCGCTGCAACCATGCTAACCGGGAGGCTGCTGGGGGGGATGCGGTTTCTGGGGCGGCGGCGGCAAATAAGGGTTCGGCGGGATGGCGTTGCAGCAGGCGATCGACTTCTTCAAGGCTGATTTGCAGTCCCCGGTAGGGTGCGGTGGCGCGATCGGGACTGTAGTGGGACTCGGCGAGGAGTAAGGCTTTGTGGATAAGGGTGTCAATGCGGTTTAGCCAGGGGAGTAATTCTTCGAGGGGGCTGATCGTACTGTGCCTTCCCAATTTGCTACTCAACTTTGTTTACTAAGGTTCAAAAGGGCTCGGGCGATTTCTTGCACAACATCGGATTTTTTCAATTCCTCTATTGCTTCTTCGTCCTCTGAATCTGTCTTATCTACGTCGGACTCCGCCTCTCCATCCTCTATTTTTTTCTCTCCTGCTGCTCCAGTATACCTTTTTAACTTTGACAGCCTGGATTCTAAAATTTTCGCGAGGTTTATCAATAAGCTTTCGGCTGAATTGATCTCGCTAATCAAATTTTTTAGTTGGTCCTGTGAGGATTTCGATATCCAGACATATCCGGTATAAATCCCCAGCAATTCCGGTTCGCCCATCTGGGTGAAGTAGGCTTGGCAGGCCAGACAGGCTACCTTTGTGCCTCCAATTTCCTGGATTTTGGCTTTTGTATCCTTCAAGCTCGCAAGTATGGCCGATTCTGCGTGAAAATTTTGTTTGTTGTCCGGTATCTGTAATTGTTTTGCTTTGTGTACTCTGACAAATTTACGTGTACTCGTTGACGATAGACGATCTCGATTCCGCTTGCCTTCGGTAAGTAACTTTTGTATAACTTTTCTTACCACTGCATCCTTATTTTCCCCTTTGCCAATACTGATTTTATTCTTAAAGTCTTGCTTAACCCTTATTATATTTTGCTGCTTATAAATCTGTTTTTTTGCTATCTGTTCTAAACCACTTACCCTCCGGCTGATACTTATCTTACGTATATCTTGTCTGTAATAATCTTCCAGAGACATATTTTTCCCAATTTTTTTGTTTCCTCGGCTTGTATTTCCGGAAATATAGATGCTTTCTGTGCCATCCGTTGATTTTACTATTGCAGTTTGTATCTCAGGGGTCACCTTTTGTTTTGAATTTATAAATTCCTTATCCAAGGTTGATTTTACTATTGCAGTTTGTATCTCAGGGGTCACCTTTTGTTTTGAATTTATAAATTCCTTCACCATAGAGCTAAAATTTGCCAGTCTGGCTTCATTTTTTGTCATATTGAGGCTCTCTGTGATAGGTAACTCCTGAAAATATACCGCAGGGTTCATAGGGGTCATGGAAGAATCCGTGCCTATCGTTGCTTTTAATTTAAACACTTTTTTGATTTGTTGATTGGTAGCTTCAATTAGATCGTTCAATTCCTTCATTTCCCGATCAAATTTCTCTTTAGACTCCTCTTTAGTTTTTCTTTTTTTTACAGTCTGTACTACCTCTTTAGTAACAGGTTTGTTAACCAGTATGCTTTTTTTTAGTAGAGTTTTATGGGGAATGTTGATGGCGTTGTTTCCTATCACATCAGCTTCTCTCTCCAACCCATCATCATCATTAATCTGTTTCCCTTTCACCTGCTGCGTTGCTTTTACTCTTCCCTGCATCTGCTGGACAACATGCCATGCTTCATGGGGTAAATATGCCTCTTGCCCAGGTGCTACATGAATTTCCGTCCCTTGCGTGTAAGCTAATGCTTGTAATTGTGCTGGCTTAGGTGAGTTATAATTAACCCTGACATCATCTAGGGAATATCCCGATAGTTTTTCAACACCTGCTTTAAGAGCATTGGGTAATCCCGTTTTGTTAGGGGTTTCTTGGCGCTGTAGGTGCGGTTGTATGTTTGGCAATCTCTGCACCACATGGGTAATCTCATGGGCAATCAACTCCTGCCCTCCACGACTCCCTGGCTCATACGCCCCCTGCCGAAAGAACACATCCTGCCCCGTCGTAAACGCCTTCGCCTGAATCGATCGCGCCAACATATCCGCCTGCGCCCCCGTATGCACGCGCACGCTGCCAAAATCCGCCCCAAACGCCCGCTCCATCGGCTCCTTCACCGACGGCGACAACGGCTGTCCCCCGCTTTTGGCTCCCTGCAACTCCCCTTCCCACTCGCTAGAGAGTTCACCCCCAGCATCGCCCGCCGATCGCACGGTTATCTGCCGTTGCACCCGTCCCGCTTCCCCTCCGGCAGGTATCCTCTCCTCCTCCGACTGTGCGTTCTGTTCTCGGATTGGGGAACTGTGAATTTCGTCTACCACTTGTCGCGCCACGCGATCGGCCTCTTGCTCGTACATATCCCCAGGCGTGCCGAGGGTCAGCTTCCGCTGTACCAGCGCCCCAGTTGCGGGTAGCGCCAGAGTAGCATTTTCCAACCTCATCTCCTGGGACAAACCCCCGAATAAGGGTTGACGCTGAATCCTCCCCTGAGCGATCGGCATCATACCCCCCAGCATTGGCATCTCGCCTACCATCGTGGCGTTTAGACTGGATGGGTGAATGTGGGGATGTGTCTCCATCAGGAGTCCCATTTGCCGGTTGCCGATCGCCCCTTGCAGATCGTCCTCCTGGTGTACCGGGGATTTTACGCTTGTTTTGGTAGGGTGCGGGTGTGTGGGTCCGGGTTTCTTTTGGTGCGTGCTTTGTTTGTCCATTTGTTCCTCCTTCCACTATGTGTATTGTACGAGTTGACTGTTGACCCAAATCGTCGGGGGATAATTCTGCCCTTACGTCCCTTCTCCTGCCGGTGCCAGTTCTCCTTGCGGTTGTGTTTCAGCTTGAATATCGATCGTCTGTTTCTCTTGGCTTTTCTCCTCTTCTACGTCCGCCAGTTCCTCTTCGAGTACCTGGATCGCGCCGCTGATTCGCAGGAGTGTTTCTCGCAAGCTGCGCTGTTTGGTTTCATAGTCCGCGAGGAGATTTTGTCCGGCTTCAAATTCCGCTTTGAGCGATTTGAGGCGTTGGGTGAGTTTTTCTTTCATTATCGCTTTTGCTGACTGCGCCTCTGTTAATTATATTTGGGTAGGGCTATTTATTTCCCCGGGATGCCCCCACAAAGAGCGTGGCGGCGACAGTCTTGCAGTTCCTTGTTTCTTTGTACTCTGTTTCCTTTTTTCTTGGGTTCTCCGTTTTTTTCTTTCTTTTCTACTCCTTTCCGGCGATCGATTGCCAATAAACCCTCCAATCGCAAGTTCCAAATGTGTCTTCTTTTAGGACGATATATTTTTCATCTTTCCTCACTGGGACAGTAGTGGAGCTTCTAGTTATATGGGCTTCTTTTTCCGGGTAATTATGGACTGATGCTGTCCCCCTCAAAATATCTTGATCTTTGGTGTCTCGTACATAGACGTCAATGCTTCCTCTTTCTCCGTCTTTTCTTGCCCATATCCATGCGATTATGAATCCATCATCGTCAGCTATCCCTTCTATCTTCTCGACATTTTTGGCGAAAAATTTGCCCTCCAAGTGCTGTTCTTTTCCTATTAGGCGTCCTTCTATTCTTGTCGCTTTTATTTTTCCTTTTGCTATTAGATTTCCCTCTTGGGTTATCGCTAGCACTCTGTCCTCTTCTTTTTTTCCATAATCTCCATCTTTGAAAAAATAAAAATCGCCGCCATTTGTAACAAATCTCATTGCAAACCCTTGTCTTCTTGAATATATCCCCATGTCAGAACCTTGGTTTGCTATTGGTGCGTCTCCTTCTTTTTGAATGAAACCGCTCTTCACGAATACCCGCTCTGCGGTAATTATTCCGGCTGTCAGACTGCCATTTGTGTTGATATTTCCTGTGAGGTTGTTCGTCCCAGTTATATTTAAATTTCCGCTGATATTCAAATCCTTCTGAAGTGTGGTATTTTCCTTGACTGTCAAGGTATTATTCAGTTGCGTATGACCAGTAACAGATAGATTCCCGCCAATCCTCAAACTGCCGTCTAGTATTGCTAAATTTGTATTTTCATCGCCTTGCGATCGCAGTGTGAAACCTGTTTCGTTTTCTCCTACCATCAGACTTTTTACTGTCAGATTATTTTTGATGTTTGTGCTTTCCGTTACCGTCAAAGTATTGTTGAGTTGCGTATGACCAGTAACAGATAGCTTCCCGCTAATGCTCAAACCGCCGTTCAGTCGGGCTATATTGGAATTATCCTCGCGTTGCGATCGCAACGTGACTCCCTTCCCATCTTCCGTAGGTAAGCTAATCCCTGAATACTGTCGGACACTCTGATCGATATTTTCCTCATTTTCGACTTTACCCCCCTTAATTGTCAGCTTTGCCAGTGGTATAACGTCTGGTGTTGTTGATGAACTTAGCTCAAACGCTGGCGTTTCTTGTACGCGCCGATTCGTGGTTTCTTGGCTTCCCTCGCTTTCCTGTTTATGTGTTGGCACCTCGCTATATTTAATCGATAAATTATAATCTCCATCTTGGTTGTTATTTTTTTTGATAAGTAAGTCAACGGATTGATCGTCTGGCAGAATAATTTGCCGTCCTTGTGAATCGATGGCCGTTCCTGCTGATACCTTTACTTTCTTATCTTCACCTAGGCTGACTTTCAACCCCTCGGCAATCCCTGATACATGGAGAAGACGGTTGTGGCGGCGCTGACGGTCTATGTGGTATTTCTGTTCTAACTGAAAGTCATCTTCTAGTAGATACTGACCAGCAAAATAGTTGGGTCGCTGGTCTATTGCCTTTTCTTGTTCTTTGTCTATTTCGTTGGGTGCCATCTTGCGTTTCCTCTCTGTTATTTTTTTTCAACTTTTACTTGACAAGTCGATTCTTTTGCTATTTTTTTTATTTTGTGGGTGATTTAGATGCTTCGGTTTTAAGTCCCGTATCGGTTCCCAGAATTGTATTCCCTTCTGTCGGCTGTTTTCCTTTAATCTTAAAAATTCTCAAACCTCGCTGTAATTTTTCTCCAGTTTTCTCCAATATAATTTCTTCTTTTTTCTGTTCATTCGATGGGGGTTCCGGACGATAATTAACAGTTAGATTGACTTCAAATTGGCGATCGCTCAGGTTATCAACGATTACATATACATACCATTTTTTGTTTTGCTCCGTCTGCTGTTGTGCCACTGTGTAGGTGACTTCCAAGGGATCGCTGCTGCCGATTTTATAAACATTGGGTTCTGGCTGTCCCAAATTAGCTTTGATACTGAGCCTCAAAGAGCTTTTGGATGTATCAGTTTGACTGACAGTGGCGACGATCGTACCAGGTTTCTCCAAACAGATGGGATACACATTGCCCGTGATCCGCATTGTTGGCACCAGAATTTTCAGACCATAATAGGTATGCGCTGGCTTCTCCTGGTCAATAATCGCCCTGGCAATTCGAGCCTGTCGCCAATACTTTTCCACGTCAGGATCTGGTAATGTTACCTGGACTTGAAAGTAGTGCGGCGGATCGTCAAATTCAAAAACCTCAACCTTTTCAGGCAAATTAGAGCTTTTCAGATAAAGCTGTAGAATTTTTTCAAGACCTGCCTTTGTACCGCGCCGACGATACAACGGCACAATTTGTCTGATAAACTGGCGCTTGGTTTCCTCCGTCCATTCTTCCCGCAAGCTCAACGCCACCCAACCCGCCAACCAAGGTAAAAATTCACTCTGAGCTGTATCATAGTCTTCTTTTGTACCCGGATTAAAGTAAGTATGGATGCGGTTAATTTCTTCTTCTAACCCGTGTTGTTTCGGAAACGGATCTTGAGGTTCGGCAGAGGAGAAACCGCTCAAAATCCGCTCGAAAGCCAGTAAGAACCGCCCCAGAAACGGATCGGCTTGCTGGCTTGCTGGCAGATACTCCAAATAACTACTTACTCTGCTTGATTGGTTATTGGTTTCCATTCTCCCCCCCTTTGTTCCATCATCGTAAAACTATTTTTATCAACTTGCACTGCCACCAATTCATTGTCATTGATGATAATGCTAGTCAGGTTATTATTATCAGTAAGCTGCTCAGTTTTGGTAGCACCAGATACCTCAAGGTTGACCCCCCGAACATAATCCACCCCAGGCAATCGATCCAGTAATTGATAAAGTTCAGAAATGTAGACATTCTGACCAAACGGCCAACCTTTGCCCTCCCAGTAGGTCTGTGAGTTAAGGGGAGCGAAGAAATTTTCTACCTCCTTGATTGCCTTGTCTGGAACTGTCAATGGATTAGCACCATCCTCTAGATATAACTGCGCCCTAATTTTTAAATGCACATAATCGGGGGCTACGATGTGAAGGCGAGTAGTCAAGAGTCGCCATTCATCCAGATATTCCATCAGAGCCTTGGTTAGCTCTTGTGTGGGTTTGGGTTCTTTGTCTATAGATTCTGGAACCACCACCAAACTTATATGTCCGGGAGCTTTTCTGGTTCGGGCTACCGAGTCTGTTTGACTCAGATTCCGTTCTGGAATGCAACGCGATCGCCCGACCTTACCTTCAATTTTATCACTCCTCCATGCCAAGGCCAGTCGCTCAAAATCTGCACAACTAACTGCCCGATCGTGTCTTTGCAGGTCTAAAACAGTTTGTCGAATTGCTACCTGTAAATCCCCTTCCAGCTTCCATTCAGGGCCATTGAGCAGCAAGAGAAACGTTTCCACATTCTTGTCGGTAACACGATTGACCCGATACAATGCCATCTCGGTCAACCAAGCCAGCAACTCAATCAGGATAATTCCGGTATCGCTTGGATTGTGGTCTGTCCACTCCGGACACTCGATCGGAATCAGAGAACGCGCTTCTTCTACAAGGTCAGCATAGGTGCGGTCATCCAAATTCGGCAAGGGTAATGACATTTTTATGCTCCCTCCTTTGGCAAGTTCGAGCTAATAATAAGGGTGCCAGAGTAAATCAACTGCTCTGGAGATAAGTGTTTCGTCTCAGGGTCTGGTTCGACCTTTAATGACCGAACGTGGTCTACCCCTGAAATTGACTGGATTACTGCATATAAATCCGACTGTTGAGGCAAACGCCCCAAAGCCCATCCCTGACCTTTTTTTCCTCCGGTCAGGGGATGTAGGAATTTTTCCAACTGCTCAACGACTGCTGCTCTGACCGCATCCGCCTTCTCCAGGGATTTCGGAACCACCTCAGCCGTAACCGATACAGCCTGCCACTCTGGACCAGTAACTTGTAAGTCTACACTGGGGTCACAACGCTCGCGCATATAAGCCTTCACCCGATCGATCAATCCCAAACTGGGAACAGGTTGAGGCGCTGTAGTTCTCGGCACGATCAGGATTCTGATTTGTCCGGCATTGTCAGCTTTGGCTTTGTTGTGATTATCTAAGTTGGGGTTACGAGTATTGGGGTCTAGCCACAAGTTAGGATCGAGCGGGTCGAATCGGTTGTCTTTTTGCTCCTGCGACTTCTGTTTAAAAGTAGGAGCGATCGCTTTTGCCCTAGCGACATCTGGTAAAGCTTCGTAAGCCAAATCCTCAAAGTCTTGAATCGTTACAGCCCGATCGCGGTGGCGAAGAAACTTGGGCCCTCGTTCTTTTACCCGATCGATAGATTCCTGTTCGGTTCCCCCCCCAGCAGCTTCCAGGTTAGTCACCTTTTCTATATATGGAACCGTAGTCTTTAGCTGAACAACGGTATTAGCAGCCAAATTTCCCCGCGTCCCGCCACCCGTTTGATACTGGCAGAGGCGAATATTGTTGCGTCCTTGAGGCGGCACCATACCATACTGCCCATCCCCAAACAGCAGTTCTCCCGTCAACCGATCCAAGACATAATGGCGATCGCCCGGTTCAGAACCATAGAAGTCCCGCACTTTATGCCAGCGCACCCATACAGCTTCTATCTGTCCAGCCTCATCCCTGACAACCTTTACCGCATCATTTCCCTCTAGTAACTCGATCGCTGTCCGTTCCTCAGCAGAGGGAATCTTGACTTCCTGCACTTCTAGCTTCTCACCTTGGAGTACGGGTTTTTGGACAGTACGGAAAATCTGACTGGTAGTGCCATCACTCGACCCTAAAATCTCATTTTCCAGGGTGATTGCCTGAGTTGCCCACATCGTGTTGGTCAGCAGTCGTTGCAGGCGAGGCGGTACGCGAAACTGACCTTCCTGCCAATTTACTCGCAACCAGAAAAGCTCTTGACCAAATTCCGAAGTTTTTTCCCAGTCAGTTGGGCCGATAAACTGAATCAGTCCCCGTTCAGCAAAAGCATTCGTTTCATCTTGAACTCCCAACCAAGACCACCCGGAAGGACTAGCATATTCCCAAACCAGTCGCACGGGTTCTGTATCGCTCGGTTGCACTGACTGTGGAGGTTCTACCTGAGCAAAAAGGCTTGTGTGTCGATTCGCAAATGGTTTGTCAAACCCCAGGTAGAGAGCCGGATTTTTGTCTGCTGTGAGGATAAATGGTGAAAAAGGAGAGACATTTTTACTATTTTCTGGTAAGCGATTGACGTAGATGAAATCGTTGTAAGTTTGGCAAGCAGACAAGGAAACATCGTTTTTAGTATAGCTATATCTCAGTTTCAGTGATTTTATAGATGGCGGTCCAAAGTTTAGATTTGATAGAAGGAATACACTGGTAGCTTTTACTTGCTTACAGGTTGTCTGTTGGGTGAGAATGAGTGTACCAGAATCTTTAACACTTTCAATCGTGCGCTCTTCCTGGGTGTTACTGCCCAACCCCAAGCGGATACTATCCCCAGCCATAAAGCCTCTGGCGCTATTGACTTTTAGCTCCGTTGCCCCAATGTTTGCATCTTCACTGAGAGTAGTGAAGGTTATTGGTTGACCAAAAGCAGTTCCAGAACCATAGTTGCCTTTATTCACAATCCGAACACGAATCCAATAATTACTCTCTCCATTAACTTGAGTTGGAGCAATTGTCGCGGGTAAAGCTAGGCTCACCTCTCCGCTGCTGGTAAAGTTAGTGGCATCAGGAGTGCTACCGCTGGACGAACTTTTTAACAACTCCAGCCATTTACCGCCATCCCATACTTCCCAAGCGACCTGGACACCGCCATCAGCTTTAACAGATAAACCTTCACTTAATGTTACTACGATCGTAACTACTGCACCAGGTTGGGCGAAGGCTTGTTTACTTGAAATGTAGAGCGTGTCGTTAAAGTGTGGTTGTTCGCCAAAAGGGTAGAAGTCTTTGCTGAGATCGAGGGGAACCGTGTTAAAAAAGCAAAACTCAGGCGTTAAATCGTTCTGCTCTATATTTGCACTAACAGTGATGCGATTAATCGTTGGGAGTTTTGAGAGGCATACACTCGAATCTTTTGGATGACTATATTTGAGAGGTTGCTCGATGGTGAGAGTTTGTCCCTGAATATTAGTAACCTTGCAGTCCTCCTGGTTATTACTACCAGCAGCAATCCTGATAGTATTATTAGCTGCAATAAAGTCTCTGACATCCTTAACCTTAAGCTCCTTTATCCCTTGCTTTACATTTTCATCAAGAAATGTCTGTTCTAGTGATGCCCGTAACCACACAGTTTCTATCCCATTGATAGTCAGTTGCGTAGGAACTGGCGGGTTGTTAATAATCACTTCCGAATTCCCAGCTTTTTGGTCGAGGAAAGGCGACAGCGATCGCCAGCTACCGTCCCAGTATGACCACGACCAAGTTTTCGGTAGATTTGCTAGATCGGTTGCTTCGGTAAACTCGAATTTTAGAGTTATAGTTTTGTTTCCAGGTAAAGTAAAGAGTTCATCGCAGGCTAAATACAGACAATGCTCAATAGGCTGTTCTGCTGTAAACGCCTCAAATGCAGCATCTTTTTTTCCTGTTGCTTGTGAAGTGCGATCGCTTTTTCCCGTTGCTTGTGAAGTGCGATCGCTATACTTGTCTTTCTCAGGTTCCCGCACAAACACCGCTTTCAGTTGGGCAGTCGTTACAACCAGTTCGCGATCGGTTTCAAACACCACTTCTTCTTCCTGTTCATCAGCAGGTGGGGCAGCTACCTGAGTGTGGGCAGGAACCAGCGCATCTACAGGGCTCATTTCTACCAAAGAAAAAGTCAGAGGCACCTTGGCAGGCTGAGGAGGCAATAGCTGAGTGCCAATTAAGTCGAGGAAAGCCAGGAAATTTTTGTCTGGGGCTTGATTGAGGCGATCGCTCACCAGCGCCGCCATGCGCCCGAAAATGCGAATCAGCCCCCGTCCTGCATCCGTCTCTACTTTGACTTTTACTACCTTAAGAGACGAAATTTGACTGATTCTCTCCGCTAGGGTTGCATCTACGACAGTACCTCTAGTAGCGATGGTATCATTATTATCCTTAACGTCCTGATCCAGTGTCCGCCCTACCAGAGCGTTGGGTTCAACTTCAATAGACCCAGGTGGCTGCATTTTTACCTTCACTCGGCTGAGTCCCTCAATTTTGCTGAGCTTCTCTGCCAAGACTGTATCTATGACTGTACCTCTGGTGGCTATTATCTCTGCATCTCCATCCTTAACGTCCTGATTAAGGATAAGACCAGCAAGCCTACTTTTCTCTTTTGGATCGATCTCACTAGATCCAGGTGGTTGCCAACCCTTAACCTTCACTCGCTTAAGATCCTGAATCTTGCTAATTTCATCAGCTAGGTCTTTATCTATTAACTGACCGCTGAAAGCTATCAGCCGATTTCTATCTTTTACCTCCTCAGCCAACGTCCGACCGAGCAATAATTTTTTAAAATCTTGCGGTAGAACTTCACTGATTGTGAAATCCTCAACTAACGCCTCAGTCTGAGCGACAATATCTTCATAACTGCGGCTATCAATTTTGGGAGGCTGAATCGACATAATAATTACTGTAAATAAAACGGATACACCAAATTAAACCGATTATTAGTCGTGCGAACCTGATAATTAATTAAAATCAGCAATTGATTCGGCTGAGCTTCATCAGGATTAGCATCTACTTCCAGTAGATCGATACGCGGTTCCCAGTCAATCAGCGCTTGACGCACTTCGTCAATGACTTGTCCGATCGTGCCGGGGCTATTATTGGCAAAGACCAGATCGTGAATGCCACATCCAAAATCAGGTCGCATAATGCGATCGCCTTTAGCAGTACCCAAAATCATCAAAATCGACTGGCGAACGCAATCTTCATAGCCTGCCATTTCGATTTGTCCGGCTTCGTTGCGTTTCACCGGCGATGTCCATCCCACCCCTAAAAAATCTGCATTCATTTACATTCCCTTCACGCGAACTTGAGTCACCAAAATATTCAACGAAGTGCCAGTGGGTATCGCCACCGCTTTGCTATCCTGCAGCAAAACAGGCTGTCCCATTACCTTGACTCGGAGTGCAGCACTCACCCACTGCGCCATTACACAAGGGCCAACGTTAGCTGGGGGTGGTGGATTGACGCAACCTGCAACGGTATAGGGAAATACCTGAGTCACCACAGGTTGTCCCATCACTTTAACTCTGGGATTAGGGGCTGTAGGTTGTGCTTGTCCCCCATGAGCGCAAATAACACTCGCCCCAGCGTGTAACAAATATCCCGGCATTTCAGATTACCTCCAAGGCACCATCGTTAATTTTCACGCCTGCCATGCACTTCAAAGCCATGCCAGCATTAGCTTGAATATTGCAATTAGAATTAGCTTTTACCTCAACTTTTGAATTGGCTTTAATTTCACAATTTTGCTGAGTTTGAATAGCTAAATTTTTACATTTGATAGAAATATCTCCATCGCTGCTTTCCAGACTGATTTTACCTTTGGCTTTTATCGAAATATCTTTTTCTCCTTCGATGCTAATCGAGTTATTTTTTGAATCGATGACAATCTGGTTTTTGCCAGTACCATCGCGGATAGTAATCTTCTCGGCATTTTCCGTATCGTCCAGAATAATCTGATGACCGCTGCGCGATTTAATTACCCGAAGATTGTTTTTGCCATCGGTATTAGATTCAGGCGGCTTATCCTGACCATTCCAAAGCCCCCCCAAAATATAAGGAGAAGAAATATCGCCGCGATCGAAAGCCACTAACACCTCATCATCGACTTCCGGCAAAAAGTAGAGTCCCCGCTGCTTCCCAGCCATCGGCGTCAGTACCCTCGCCCAGTAACTTTCATCTGTCTCAGACAGCCAAGGAAATTTTACTTTGACTCGCCCCAATCCCTCCTCATCTTTGTTGTTGGTGACGATGCCTACAGTGACGCCGTAAAAGCGATCGCTTCCCTCATTTGCATCCTGTAAATAAGATAGCATATTCATTGCCATTACGCCGCATTCCTCCTGACAGAAAATTCCGTTCGATATCCTAAATCTTCCGAATAAATATGAGTGACTGAAGTCAGATAATAAAAACCGCTAAAACGTTTACCCAAACCCGTAATTTCGATAGTATAACCGACACGAAACTCAGGATTTCCTTGACAAATCCCTTCGCCCGTAATATAAGCCAGAGCCATATCATTATACTGTCCTTTAGCTATTTGTTCTGCTTCCGCTTGACTTAATACAGGCTCATTAATAATAACATGAGTGGCTTTACCAAAAGCGCGATTAGTATTTTTTGGCCCGCTAGTGCCTCCTTTCATAGTAGTGGTTTCATCGCCAGCACCCGCTTTGCCAACCAGTGCTTTTTTCTGCTTCACATCCCAGGTATGCACTTCTACCTGTCCCACCTGGCTCATCGTACTCAAACGAGGCGAAAATTCTATTAAATTGTCGCTTCGATTGAGCGTCAAAACCTTTTGAGTATTATTTTGATGCGATCGAAAGAATAGGGTTTTGTCTTCTACTGTTACTTCATACCCAATGCGCTTAGCCCGTTGCTGGAGAAATTCTAAATCGGTTTGGTTGGCTTGTAAAATATATTCCAATTTTATACTGGTATCTTTAACTTTGCAACTAATTCCCTGTTCCCCAGCTATTTTACTAGCAATATCGCTATCTTTCATCTGGGTAAAAGAGCGAGTTTTACTGCCCCTTAATAGTCGGTGGCGCAAATCGTGGCCCCGCACCACTAAAGTCGGAGTTGCGGTTTGGGAAAATTCCGGTTCTAATCCGGTAATTTCTCCAACAATTAAAGTTTTTAAAGTGTTCCCGTAACCCATTTGAATTTCGACCGTATTCCCAATATCGAACAATTCACTATCTGCCCAAGTAATTTGGCTTTTTACCAGATTCCAGTTCACCAATTCCAGGGTAAACATAGCGGGTATGTCCAAATCTTCGGAAACGGTTACTGAGAGTAAATCTCCGACTGTTTCCATAGGTAAGCGGTTTCCTTTAATCAGGACGTTCAACTTGGGAACTAATGAGTCAACTCCACTGGGGTTAGGCACTGTAATTATTGCCTCCCTTGCGTAATGCTATCCGCACGCCTTGGCGGTATCGTCAAAGGCTTACCGGGTTCCAATAAACGCGGATTATCCATGTTATTTTCTTTGGCAATCAACCGCCACATAGCAGGATCGTTATATTCTTGCGCGGCGATGCTGCTGAGAGTTTCTCCTTGCTTAACAATCCGAATCGGGTCGTCTATTGGATTTTCAATCTTTTTTTGTTGTGTGGGGTCTTGCCACTCCTGAAAATTGCAACTTAATTTAGCAGCAACGGGAGTTCCATCTTCTAAAAAATGGGTAAGAGTTTTAGTTAAAGATTTAAGAATTCCCAGAGGCAATAAAACATTTTTACCCCAGATTATTTGACATAAAGGGGGTCTAGCATTTTTCCCAATCAGAGTTAAGCTGTAAATTTGCTTAGTATAGTTTTGAACGTTTTCTGGCGGATATTTCCCTAAAGTTGTAGTGTCAAAAAACAACTCAATGGTTAAAGTGGCTGGTGCGCGACTAACAACTAAGCCCTTCTTGCTATCTTCACTCCAACCTGTTTTGCTAATTGTCACTTGGTTGGGATTGAACAATGCTTGTATTTCTTTATTCGGTTTTCCTTGGGTTTGGTCTTCAATTAGAATTTTTAGTTTTTCTAGCGCCATCGTTTTTGTCCTCTTCGCTCACTTTCGATCGCCAGCCGTCGTATCAGTTTACGCTCTACTTTGTCTGCTAAACTATCCAGGTCAATCTGAGTTTGACTGCTTGTCTGAATAGGAGACGAATACTGTACTTGTATAGCTGAACTTGCAGAACTATTGGGAAAAGTGCTGGCAGAATTGTTAGTATCAGCATGGGGAACAGTTCTGGCGATCGCAACTTCAGTTACTTTTCTATGTTCTGCCTTATCTCCTGGGCGATATTGTTTAGTAACTAAATCATGACTCTCATTAGCTGCTACTGTTCTGTAGCTGGGTAATGGAGGAACAGACCATAAAAGTTGGGTATCCAATCCCTCCCAGCTAGGGACTATATTTGGCTTAACTAATAACTGTGAATTTCGTCCGGTTAACTCCGTCTTTTTTGCGCCCAACTCCTCCGTAGGAGTTAATAGCATATTTCGAGTTTGGGTAGCCTGACTTATAACTTTTACTGTAGAGCTATACCCTTCATTTGTCAATACCCGACCTGCCATTATTTCGCCAAACAAAGGAGCAGTTGGCGATGCCATTTCGGAAATCGATTCCGGCGTAAACTTAACTAGAGGAAGTGTTGATTCCCCCAGTTCGCTGCTAACTAACTTTCCGGGCCTACTGGGGGATAATATATCGGCAGATTGAGTGGCTGAGTCTAATTTTGCCTGAACAACAGGCAATTGGTTAACTGAGATTTTGGAAAACTCTAAGTTAGAAGTTGAATTTATCGGAGTAGCTGACTGATGCGACTGACCCATATTGTCTAAATTTCTTGAACCTGAACCAATATAAACCAAAGATTCTGCTGGTTCTTCGCTCACCCTATTCATTAGTAAATCTGACCGGGAATCTCTCTCAGAAAAATTCGATTCACTGTCCGAGACTAATTTAGTTTGAATAATTGAGCTTTCTTTATGCTGTATTATTGGAACATATAGAGTCTCTAAAATACTTTCAGGAACGTGATTTTGTTTTTTGTCGTTTACTTCACTTAGTTGTGAGCTTTGCCGAGGCAAGTTATCAAGTAAGGTTGATTCGCTACCAGGAGCAAACTTTGCTTGAATAATGGGTACTTGTTTTCGATGTACTTTCGGGATAGATGAAGTTTCTGAGAGATTGAGTTTTTCCCCAGTGTGGTCTGGACTAGGTAGAGGATGAGCGTAAACGAGGGGAAGATGATTCGCTGATTGAGTAGTTACACTAGACCAGCGCCGATCCATTTGTGCGAGTAAGGGTAGCCGATCGCTCAGTCGTTGCGATCGCGAAATAATTGCTCCTGCTAACACAGAAGTGTTAATCAAACCGGGCTGGACTAAAGGACGCAACAATCGCTGTTGCAATTGCCTATCAATAACGTCATGCCAAGTTAACGGTTTAGTTTTTGGTAATTGAGTTTGAGACATGAGCCAGGCCTTAGCGAGATTTGTTTGCAGGTGTATCAATACCCTGATGAATCAATTCCAGTTTTTCTACTGCTACTGTACCTGCATTAGTAGCATTGAATTGAGGTCCTGTCCACTTCACCGGATAAGCATTTTTAAAATGCCAAAGCTTCACCGTCTTTTCTTGGCGATCGCGCAACATAATTGTGCCGTTTTTTAACTCAATTTTGCCCAGTATTGTTGCTTCATACCAATTCCAAAGCGTGTCGCTGTCTGTTATTCCACGGCTAAAAATTAGATTTTGATATCGAACTCGTCTGGGGAATTGGTGAGTATATCCGTTCACTCCTCCTTCTTGGTAAGATTCTAATTCTATTTCGCTTTCTAACCCGGTAACTTCTGTAAATCCTCCAGCTATTAATCCTTCAATTTCAACAAAAAAGTTGTATGCCATGTAAGGATTAGATCGAACTCCTATGTTCTTACTTGCCACAGATTTTTCCTCGCTTACATAACTAAGGAATCAGTCTCAATCTCTCGTTTGACTTTTGATTGATTCGCATAACTTCAGCAACCCACTGCTGTCTTTCTCGGTGTTCAAATCTCATAATTTGTTCGTAAGACCAGTGAAAGTGATAGGCAATATAAGCTACCTCCTCAAGCAATCGTTCTGAGGGGTAGCAAACTACTCCCCCGCTGGCACAGTTTCAACCTCAAATTCTCCTTGACAATGAGGACAAGCAACGAGAAAGCGACTGTGACCGTTTTGGTTGATGCGCTGGTAGAAATCTTGCAAGTAAACCAAATCGGCAGAAAAGAGGTTTTCAATCATTTTCGGATTGATATGTTCGACATCTCCCAACCGAACGATCGTCCTGGAGAGAAGAATAATCACCAAATAAGCTGGATTTGATTGAACGCGCGGATCTCGCAGTGGTGCAATTTCGTCGAATGCAGTGGCCAATCGCATCGTTCCTTCTCGATGGAGATTACCTTCCGGGTCTATATATCCTTGAGGTAAAGTAAAGGGAAATTCAGTCTGCAGTGTCATTGGTGAATTTAAACTTACGACCATTTATCAACGCTGATGCCTTCATGGGCAATTTCTAAAGTCTCAACGGCCACTTCATTAGAAGTCGCATTAAAGTCAGGCCCCGACCAAGTGACAGGCCAGCAATGAGTTAAATTCCAGCGAATTTTTTCTTGACCTGTTTCATCTAAGAGAACAATGGATATATCTTTTCTGTACTCAGCACCCCCTTTCACTGTATTTTCCCGCCACTTCCAGAGTTCTTGATTATTGGTTGTACCTCGTTTGAGGGTGATATTGTTGTAGGTTACTAAACCTGGCAGTTTTCTAACAGTTGGCGGATCGGTTCCTTCCCGATATTCGGCAGGAGTTTGGGTGGAGTTGAGGCCGCTACATTCTCGAAAACCAGCATGGATAATGCCATTCCATTCAACCCAGAAGCGATAACTTAAATAGGGATCGGGTTTGTGGGGGGCTTTTAGATCTGGCATAGTGAATCCTCCTGTTCAAAATTATTAAGGTTGAGTCGTTGAATTAACTCCAGCCGTCCCGTGGATGAGACGAACGACAATAAATTCGTTGGGTTTAGTCGGTGCTAATCCAATTTCCGTGACAACTGTGCCGATATCGCGCATTTCTGGCGGATTAGTTTCGCTGTCGCATTTAATGTAAAACGCTTCTTGGGGAGTTCGTCCTTGCAATGCGCCTTTTCGCAGTAATGATTCTAAATAAGTGGTTAATTCGCGTTCAATACGCACCCACAATTTGAAATCATTTGGCTCGAAGACAACATCCTCTAAGTTTCTCTCTATCCAGCGAAGAACGGTTAAGAATAATCGCCGGACGTTAATATATTGCCAATCGGGATTTTGGCTTAAAGTGCGGCCTCCCCAAATGCGAATTCCTCGACCTTTGAAGACGCGCAAGCAGTTTATGCTTGGTGGCTCATTTGAGTTGTTCTTTGAGTTTAATGCGTCTTGCTCATCGCTAGACAAGGAAACGCTCAAATCTAAGACTCCTTCTAAGGGATAATTAGCTGGAGTCTGAGGAAAACCATAGGTGCGATCGCTTTGAGCATAAATTCCAGCAATATGACCGCAAGGCGGAACTTCTATAAGTTTCTGGGTAGCTGGGTCCAAAACTTTAATCCAGGGGAAGTACAAAGCACCGTTATTGCTTTGCAGGCCATCTCTTTGTTTGGTTATTTCCTTTTTATCAGGCAGTGAGTCCAGAATAGCAAAGCGATCGCCCATCTTATCGCAATGATCCAGAACAAGTTTCTGCATCTCTAGTCGGTGCGATTCCCAATTTTTATGTATTTCTGGACTTTTCCTCATATCTGAACTTTCCATCATAATATCTGGAGCGCAAACCAAATCGATGGTGTCCAGAGATTCTATTGCTGCAAATCCTTGTTCAAGTGCTTCTTTTTTTGCCTCTTGTAGAGGAACCACATAGCACAGACGACCTCCGTTTTCAAAAAAACCGCGTACTGCATGAGCAAGGTAACTTCCAGATGACGCCTGACCAAAGAATTGCTCAAACTGTGGCCAAAGCTTTAATAGCTTCGGTTGATTAGCATTTTTATGTTCGGCATCTTTAACCTTCGTCACACCCAAGAATGCAGGGACTCCTGTAATTAACTCGGGAGAAGGGGCAGGAAATATTTCCTCCAGGTAGACACCTGGTGTTGTACGTCGTTTTTGCTCCGTCAGCATTTTAACTTTCCCTGGAAAATCGCTACTATTTACCTGGCCCAGACCACTGACTGAGATTGAAGATGACAAACTCTGCCGGTTTGACTATAGCCACACCAATTTCAGTTATAACTTGGCCTTGTTCGCGCAATTCAGGTGGATTGGTTTCTTCATCGCATTTAACGTAGAAAGCTTGTTCTGGTGTACTGCCAAACAGAGCACCGCTCCGCCAAACGGTCATCAGAAAAGAAGTCACATTGCGACGGATTTTCGCCCAGAGTTCCGGAGAATTCGGCTCAAACACTGTCCACTGAGTCCCCTGGTCGATCGACTTTTTCAGATAGTTAAATAAGCGACGGACATTGATATACTTGAACTCGCCATTCTCATCGCCTCCAATGGTGCGCGCGCCCCACACCCGAATATTGCCGTTGAGATTGCGAATGCAGTTGATTCCTTGGGGATTTAGACCGTCTTGTTGACTTTTGCTGAGATTCTGCTTGAGTCCCAGCGCTCCCAACACAATTTCATTTGCTGGTGCTTTATGAACCCCCCTTTGTGCATCTACGCGAGCGTAAATTCCAGCAATGTGACCGCTGGGCGGTACATATATCAGTCCATCCCCATCCGGATTCGCCGTTTTTGTAGCTGGGTCAAAAACTTGAATCCAAGGGAAGTAGAATGCAGCATAGTTGGAGTTAGCAGGCTTCTTGTTCGTAATATCTGCGCTCGTATCGTTTTCGCCACAATCTAAGATAGCAAAGCGATCGCCTATTTTCTGGCAATGAGTAATGATGGCACTGCGAACCAATTCCGAGGTAATTCCAGGTGCAGCAACCATAGAAATTTCATCGATCGCTTCCAATTTTTCTAAATTGTCAAATATCTCACTTACTGTTTTGACAACCATGACATAGCAGCGAGTTCCACCGTTGTTAAAAAAACCATAAACTGCATGGGCTAGCTGTTTTTGGCCTTCATCTTGAGAAAAATCTCCAAATAAATTTTTGAACTCATTAAAATTGGTACACAGTTTCACTTTCACTTTTTCTTGTGCTGCATATATTTCAAATTTGGGGAAAGTAACTTGGTAATCGACAGTAACAATTTTTACCTGATTATCCGAAACAACTAAACTTATAACGCTTTTAGGTATTGTGAGTTTGGCTATCTTCTTCACTGGGTCATTTTCCAGCTTGACCTCTGGCCGATCGCTAATACTTATATCGGGCTTTCCATCAATTTTGATTGTAAATGTACTTTGTGTGGTGTTAACTGGGTAACGTTTGAGCGTAAAATCTTTGTCTTCGCCATTAGGCGCTACAAGTTTACCAATTAGCTCATTAGTCACTTGGTTGGCCAAGACTTTATACTTAATTATGAAGTCATCGTTCGGTGCCAGTGGCGGTGTGAATATAACTTTATTACCCAATTCTATTTTAACTTGGTTTTCTGTTAACTTATTATCGCCAACCCATATTTCCCAATCACCAAGCAGATCAGGCTTACTTTCCCACAGAAATTCTGTTACTACATCCTGACCGATATAGTCGATTTTTACTGGCTTGCTAATGTTCGGCGCTACCCGGAAATTGATTGTATATATTGTCTGTTCATTCTGGGGAGGGGTGACGGTAAAATCTGAGTTATTAAATATATTATGATCATCCATAATAATTTGATTAATCTGGATTTTTTTGTTAATAACTGTAGAAGGCGACCATGTATATATTCCATCTTCACTCCCTTTTTTGGAAAGTGTCTGATTTTCTAAGACTATTGGTGACTTCTTCACTGAAAACTTCTGTTGAGTCTCAATGATAGGCGCAGTAGGAATAGTAATCGTATCGGACACAATACCGATAAAAGCGGCTGTGCTAGTTCCCGCCCCAGCAATGGGAGCAGAACCGGAAGAAACTTCTTTTACATATACACCGGGAGAGAGATACGTTGTCATTGGAGTTACTCCTTTATAGAATTGGACTCAATTTCATTCAGTTTGGTTCGGCTGAGAGCTTATCAACCCAAAAATTGCCTTGGCTAAGTTATTTAACTTTTGGCTTGTCTTCTGGAGTTAATTGAAAATTCTGAAGCTCCAGTGTTTCACTCTGGCTCAATTTTACACTTCGGTCAACTGGTTTGTAACCTTGAGCAGAAACTTGAATAGTAAGAAGCGTATATTCTCCATCGGGCAAGTTTATCAAGCAAAAGCATCCGTCAACAGCGGTTAGAGTTTTGTCAGGACGCTTAACGATCTTTTCCCAACTCTTACCATACTGGAGAGCGTGCAAATCGAGCCAATTTTTGAATTTCTCTGGCATTTGGGTAATTTCCACTAAGACCCCAGGAATTGCTACTTCAGTTTCAGCATCTATAACTTGTCCTGCGATCGCCACCCGATTTTTTGTCTGTTCCTTTGCTGACATAATTTTATTCTCCTAATTGAGAATAATTTATTATCGACTCCTGCACGAGCTTTCCAGCTTCTACAGGTTCATGGACATCTACCGCAATGGTAACAGTGTAGCTCAGGATTGCTTTGGGCTTTCCTCCCATCACTTGCCAGAATTCAGACCAATTTTGGGATTGAGGTGGACGCAAAGCCATTGTTCGCAACGGAGGTTCTTTTCCCTGGAGACTACCACGCAAAAACTCATTGGGAATTTTGGGGTAGCGCATCAGTATCTTCATAACATCACCTAAAAAATGGTGTTCCTGTTTAATCTCCTTGTTTGCACACCAAACTGTAATTAAATATGAACAATCAACTCTAACAGGCGGCGGATATTTGAGCGCACTACCATTATTTTGACGTTCTACGATCCACTCATTGCTACGCAATTCTAGGTTTTCTCGAATGTCATAGAGAAACAGGTTAATCGTAGTAGCAACTGCATCTATGCTGCTAGCCACCTCCTTATCAGGGGCAGCAAAGCTAATTCCAAAATCAGTAGACTTCCATTTTCGAGAAAGTTCTTGACTGAGTAATTCTTGCAGAGTTTCATCTAAGTCTTGAATCATTGATTTAAGCGATGTCTCGCACCGTGTCACTACCGACCACTAGAACAAACTAAACAATTTATTTTTTTTTGCGAATCGACAAGGGTAATATAGATTTTTTTCAGGAGCATAAGGGGCAAATATAATACAAGTGACTTTCCAGTCCTCTTGAGTTAAACCTTGATTAACTATTTTCAGTAAATCACGCATTAGTTCGCCTTTGTGGTAAGTTTGCTCCATCCCAAAAAATATTGACTTGAGCGGCACGCAGGCATAGGTTCCTGCGTCGAATGTCCGCTTCCTCATTACAAGACAAATTTCACAAAAAATGGATGACCTAGCTTTTTAACTTGATTTAGATCGCCCCAGCTATCGCCCCCACTCTTGGTATAGAAGTTGGCTCCCGAGCAATTGTTGTTTATTGAAGATAAACTCACCAGATTGCTAGCAGTTGGGCACTGATAAGTCAAATTTATTTCTCTCCCTTGAGCCGAATATTTTGCCCAACCCTCTGAACCATTGGTTCCCAGATAATCTTGCAGCCAGAACCTTCCCTGTTCTCCGCGACTTATCTTTTGAGGAGGAGCAACTATATAATGTCCGTGTTTTGGTTTTGGTTCATATTCAAGTAAGTCCAGATCGCAGTTGCCTTGAGTGTTATCGATAATTAAATAACAAGAAAAATCAAATGGCGCAGCTACTTTAGTTTCTTCAGCCTCAGCCGCTTGAATAGTGTAGACTTCTCGCTCCTTGACTACTTGAAAAACTGCAGCATGGCAATCATCCGTATCAACGATAAGGAAAGTAGGATGCTTTTTAGAGAGGTCGCGTTTTGAAGGACAATTGAAGCCAGTATTAAAATACTTGATTAAAGAATCCTTCAGTCCAGAAATAGGCTTGTGGGTGTGTCCCATAATAACTAGCTCTGCCCCCACTTCAAAGGCTAGCTTTTGTGCGAACCAGCCCATAAAAGTCCCATTTAAATCGGCTGTAGCCGATTTAGACGTAGTAATTCCATCTGATTTGCTTTGCCATTCAGACCACAAATTGCGATAAATATTTTTAGCTTCTTTGATGCTAGTTTCTGTGTTGTTTGCCATGCGAATAGGGTGTGTTTCTTCTAGCCCTGTCAATGTAACTATATAGTTGAGAACTGTTTCAGCTACGGAATCATTAACTGAATTTACAAGATTGTCTAGGCAAATGCCATTCGGCTCGCCAGAAGCATCTAAGTCAGCCACGGTTTTACCAGGTTCAAGATGCCGTTGCCACTTATAAGCCATAGCGCGGGTAATAAATTGACCTAATGGCAATGGTTTGAGTGAATTGTTACTATTATTGTAAGGAGCATTAAACATCGTGTAGAGATGCCCGTGCGTGCAAACAATCCTGTGGTTGCCGTTGCCTAAAGGGTAGTAAATGTCATCAGGCGATAATGTAATTTTGTAGCCATTTGGATTTGGAATATTGTCCAAGTCACTTTGTGTAATGGTCATGTCGTGATTGCCACGCACATAGGTGATTTTCCCCTCCAGTGCAGTTAAAACTTCACTTAACTTGCCACTAGAACTAAAAATCTTTGGGTTGGCAGCCATAATCTCATCAAAACTAGGGGGCTGTTCGTCAGGCGGATAAGTCCAAAAATCCACAATATCGCCCAGAAGAATTAGTTCTCGAATTGATTGAGAATTTTCGATGACCCAATCTAGAACAGCTATTAAATACTCCTCGTGAATGCCCTTTTGATACCATACTGTAGGCGCATTCGTTCCAATGTGAATGTCGCTTAATACGACTATTTTAGTCTTTGACATAGTTTTTACCTTGTTTACCATATCAGTTGGGTTGCCCATCCACTTTATGCAGCAACCATAAAGAAAATCTCCAGACTCCTGTCACTGCTGCCAAAATATTTGACCATATCTCACGATCGCTCCTCGCTTTCTGAAAGGATAGATGCGTGAAAATTCAATTTTTTATCCTCAACCTGGTAACGATGCAATACCTGCTGACAGAGGCAATACTTTTTCGCAGTTAGTTGGGAACAAGCTAACTGTCTTCTATCTTTCGATAGACAAACTCTATTTCTTTAGATAGAGCTTGTCAAGGGGGTCTCACCCTTTTTTTGGTTATTTATATTAAGAAAATCTACAGACTGTAAAAATTTAACGCCTATTCGCAAACAATGCCGTCTGAAGCGAATGAGCGATCGCCATCTAACTCTATGACTGTCACAATCTTGGAAATTTAACGAGTTTGCGACATTTGAAGCAACGAAAAGTCGAGGTTCGATCCTTGGAAAGACAGCTATAGGGTAATCTGTCATCTCCTTAAAAACCGCCTGTAAGAATGCCCCTCTAGCAATCTTTTCGCTTAGGCGGCTTTACGTTTTATCGTTATACGGGTACGAAGCGATCGCTTCTCTTATGACGTAAAAACGCCAGTTCCAGAATTTTGCGTGCATTTTTCTAGCGCCCTCCTGACGGCCCGCACCCCAACTTTTGCCCTAAACGGGTATCCCCAAATCTTGCTTAAGTCAGGAAACGTTGATTTTTTCTATCCTTTTTCTGGTTCTTCATGCAAACTTTATGTTCTTGCCCTTGACAAGCATTTATCTATAGAGGTAAATTAACTATGTCTTTAGGCAGGTGACAAAAATGAAGCTGTTAAAAAGTAGCGACCTACAAAGGAACCGAGGGTGTACAGGTTTACTTGCAAATAAAGACAGCGGCGTTGCTGCATCTTGGCTTCGAGAACGGGCGATCGCACATTCGCGATCGATCGCACCTACCATTCGACTGTCGAACGCTTGCTCCCGCCTTTCCAATAGTGGCTTGATTCAGAAATTGGTGTCCTATTATTAGGACGAGTTTGCCCGAAAATATTTGACGCTGAAAAGGCGCTGCAAATTCGATCCAATAAAATTCCCTGCGTTCTGCATCTAAAAAAATCAAAAGACAGGAATTTTGTAGGAATTTCTCTAATGTTCAAGAAAGCGCAAGCGTCCCATTTTTGTCAAGAACCTTCGTAGTAAAAGAGCATTCGCATTACAAATCATTGGGTTTGACCAATAGATAATTCACCAGGACGGAACACATCGGCTTTGGCGATAGCTTGCCGTGCCTGGATTATAGAGCCTTGACTTTTTCTTATAATTTTTCGGCATCTGCTGCCCCAGAAGCCGATCGCATAACCGCTATTTCTTGCCCCCGATTAACTAACAACTTCTTAGGAACACTTTAATGACTCAAAATACATCAGAAAACATGAATACCTCGCAAAAAGAACCGATCGCTATTATCGGGATGGGTTGCCGCTTCCCTGGCGGTGCCAACAGCCCAGAAGCTTTCTGGAAACTGCTGCGAGATGGCGTGGACGCCATCACCGAGGTGCCCTCCGATCGCTGGAACTTAGATAATTTCTATGACCCGGAAGGGACAAAACCGGGAAAAATCCGAACCCGGTGGGGCGGCTTCGTAGATAAAATAGACGAATTTGATGCGGAATTTTTCGGGATTTCACCGCGAGAAGCCTCTTGCATGGACCCGCAGCAACGGTTGCTGCTGGAGGTAGCTTGGGAAGCGTTGGAAGATGGGGGGCAGGTGCCGGAAAATCTGGCCGGGTCAAAAACAGGAGTGTTTATTGGCATATCGAGCAGCGATTACCACGACATTCAATTAAGTGTGAGCGATCGCGACTCGATTAACGCTTACACAAATTTAGGCGGCGTTCAGTGTGTCACAGCCAATCGCATCTCCTATATTTTGAACTTCAAAGGGCCGAGTATGGCCGTTGACACCGCCTGCTCCTCTGCGCTGGTTGCAGTCCATCTGGCTTGTCAAAGTATCTGGAATGGAGAGTCGGCGCTGGCAATAGCAGGCGGCGTAAATGCCATGCTCAAACCAGAAATAACCATAGGATTCTCGAAGGCATCTATGCTCTCTCCTGATGGGCGTTGCAAAACGTTCGACGAGCGAGCCAATGGTTATGTCCGCGCCGAGGGAGCCGGTGTCGTTCTCTTGAAGCCTTTATCTCAAGCGCTTGCAGACAAAGATCCGATTTATGCGGTTATCCGAGGCAGTGCCGTCAACCAGGACGGTCAAACCAATGGCATCACAGTTCCCAGCGGACAAGCTCAAGAAGCCGCTATCCGGGAAGCCTGCAAGCTTGCAGGCATTTCACCAGAGCAAATACAGTATATCGAGGCTCACGGCACCGGCACGCCTGTGGGCGATCCGATTGAAGCAAACGCGCTGGGAAATGCGATCGGGAAAAATCGGTCTGCTGGAGACTACTGCACTATCGGTTCGGTAAAGAGCAACATCGGACATTTGGAATCAGCGTCAGGTGTTGCTGGATTAATCAAACTAGCCCTAGCTCTAAAGCACCGACAGATTCCGCCCTCTCTGCATTTTGAGACACCCAATCCCAAAATTCCATTTGAGGAATTGCGGTTGCGCGTGCCGACTGCCCTAGAACCTTGGCCCAATGGAAAGGGGCCGCGCCTTGCTGGCATCAATTCTTTTGGATTTGGCGGCACTAATGCCCACATAGTGGTCGCAGAAGCCCCTGAAAATGCTGGAGGCGGAATTAATCCCAACTCCCAAATTCCAAGTTTTAAATCTTTTTTATTGCCCCTGTCAGCTCGCTCTGAAGAAGCACTTAAGGCATTAGCAGCAGCTTATAAAGACTTTTTAACCACAGAAGATTTCTCACTCTCCGACATCTGCTACACAGCCCGCCTGCGCCGAGGTCATCACAGCCACCGACTGGCAGTGGCGGGGAATTCCAAAGAAGAACTAACAGAAAACCTGTCAGCGTTTTTAGCTGGAGAAACTCGCACCGGAATGTCTTCCGGTCGCTCATTTCCAGACTCCGAGCCCAAACTGGCTTTTGTGTTCTCCGGCATGGGACAGCAATGGTGGGCGATGGGGCGGACGTTGCTGTCAGAAGAACCCGTATTCCGAGAAACTATTCAACGGTGCGACGAATTGCTGCGGCAATATGCTGATTGGTCGCTATTAGAAGAACTAACGGCATCCGAGGAAAACTCTCGCATCAACTCTACCCAAATCGCTCAGTGTGCGATTTTTTCCGTGCAAGTCGCGATCGCTGCTTTGTGGCGCAGTTGGGGCATTATCCCTGAAGCGATTGTCGGTCACAGTGTTGGGGAAGTGGCAGCCGCCCACGTTGCCGGCGTTCTGAGTCTAGAAGATGCCATCCGGGTGATTTTCCACCGCAGCCGGTTGCAAGCAAAAACGGCAGGGACAGGGAAAATGCTAGCCGTCGGCCTGTCGTTAGAGTCAGGTACTCTGGTTCTCGCCGGATATGAAGATCGGGTTTCTGTAGGAGCCGTCAACAGCCCGAGTTCCGTCACCCTATCCGGAGATGGCAGTGTTTTGGAAGAAATTGCCAAATCTTTAGAAGTGAAAGAAATTTTCTGCCGGTTCCTGCAGGTGGAAGTGCCTTATCACAGTCCCTTGATGGAGCCTCTAAAGGCAGAATTAGCAGAGTGCCTGCAAGGAATTAACCCCCAAGCAGCTAATATTCCCCTATTCTCCACCGTCACCGGCCAGCAGGTTGAAGGGCCAGAAATTGATGGGGTCTACTGGGGGCAAAACATGAGGAATCCGGTGCTGTTTGTCACAGCAGTAGAGGAACTATTGCAAGCCGGGTATGACCTATTCCTAGAAATTAGCGCTCATCCAGTCCTGACCAGTTACATCTCTGAGTGCGCTGCCAACCAAAGCAAAACAGTAGCGACACTGCCTTCGCTGCGGCGCAAAGAACCGGAACAGGTTGTGATGTTGGGCTCGTTTGGCAAGCTCTACACGCTGGGATATCCGGTAGATTGGCACCGATTCTATGCAGAAGGTCAGTTCGTTCGCCTGCCGTCCTATCCGTGGCAGCAAGAACGCTACTGGAACGAGTCCGAAGAATCACTGCAATCTCGGCTGGGACTTTCTTACCAGAGAACGGTGCTGGGAGTGCCGGTACACCCGCTGCTGGGAAGCCGTCTGGAATCGCCTCAGCCGCAGTGGAATGCAACGATAGACTTGCACCGCCTCACTTATCTGGATGACCATCGCATCCAAGGAGCCGTGGTGTATCCAGGGGCAGCTTATATAGAAATGGCGCTGGCTGCTGCCAAGGAAATTTTCGGTCAAGGGTCTTATGTTTTAGAAGACCTTGAATTTCACAAGGCGCTGTTTTTAGCAGATGAACCGTCAACACTTCAGTTGAGTGTCGATCGCCAGGGTCAAACCTCTTTCGACATCCACAGTCAAGTCAAAGGTGAAGAATCGTTGTGGGTGAGACACGCAACTGGCAACTTGCAAAGGTTACAGAATGGCCACGCCCCCAACCCGGTTATATTGGATGAGATTCGCAGTCGGTGTACTGAAGAGATTTCCAAGAGCGATCTATATCAGCAGTTCCAGGAAATGGGACTGGAATATGGCCCGAATTTTCAGGGGATCGAGCAACTCTGGAGTGCTGAATCTGAAGCGATCGCACTCCTACAACTTCCTGAAGGGCTAGAGAAAGAAGTCAAAGAGTACCAGTTGCATCCGGCTCTTTTGGATGCTTGCTTTCAGGTTCTTATTGGCACCGTATCATCCAACGGAACCTACCTGCCGGTTCAGATAAAACGACTTCGCGTTTACAGTCCTCCCGGATCTCAAGTGTGGAGTTACGCCCGTCTGGTGGAGCAAAACGAGCGGCAGATTAAGGGAGACATTCAACTGCTGGATGAAACTGGCAACGTGCTGGTAGAAATTCAGGGATTCTGCTGCAAGTCCCTAGGAAACGCGCAGGAGGTTACAGAAAAAGAGGATTATCTCTACAAATACCAATGGGAATTGAAAACACACCCCGGAACCGGGCGAGCTCGCCAGCCTGCTGATTATCTGCCCTCTCCCCGGCTTCTCGCCGACAGTGTGCAAAACGGAGCGGCTCGCTTAAGCATGCAATTAGGACGAAAGCATTACTATTCGACGGTAGAGCCGCAAATAAATGTTTTGTCTGCCGCTTACATTGTCAAAGCCCTCGGACAGCTCGGCTGGCAGCCACAATTGCTGACTCCCATAAGCGTAGAAACTCTTGCCCAGCAACTGGGCGTAGTATCCCAACATCACCGTTTGCTAGGGCGAATGCTGGAAATTCTGCAAGAAGATGGCGTGCTGCGTCGAGTAGAGAACGAGTGGGAGGTTTGCCAGGTTCCAGAATTCAAAGAACCGCAGGAGATTTGGAAAGCCCTTTTGACTCGATTTCCTGCCTATCAAGCCGAGTTGATGCTGCTCTTGCGGTGCGGCGATAAATTGGCAGAAGTGTTGCGGGGTGAAGTCGATCCGCTGCAACTGATTTTCCCGGAAGGTTCTCTGGCAACATCTGAGCATCTGTACCAAGACTCGCCCACTTTTCGTATCTATAACCTTTTAGTGCAGAAGGCGATACGGGCGGCACTGGAGCGCTTACCGTCAGGACGAAAAGTGCGAATCTTAGAAATTGGTGCGGGGACGGGCTCAATGACATCCTACGTGCTGCCTGTGCTACCAGCAAAACAGAGCGAATATGTCTTTACGGACATTACCCAAGTATTCGCCACCACAGCCCAGCAGAAATTTACCCATTATCCGTTCATTGAGTACCGGGTTTTGGATATTGAAACCGACCCAATTTCTCAGGGATTTGACGCCCATTCCTTCGATTTGATTCTGGCATCAGACGCACTGCACGCTACTCGTGACTTGCATCAGACTCTAGAAAACGTCAAGCAGCTTCTAACATCTGAGGGATTGCTGGTGCTTCTGGAATTGACAAATGCCCCGCGCTGGGTCGATCTGGTTTTCGGAATGCTCAAGGGCTGGTGGCTGTTTTCCGATCTCGACTTGCGCTCAGCACACCCGCTGCTTCCAGAGCCAAAGTGGCAAGATTTGCTCTCCAAGGTCGGGTTTGAGGAAGTGGCTAGCATTTCAGATACAGATGGGACAATTGATTCCGTGCATACAGTGTTTTTGGCTACTGGCCCTCAAGTTCAGCCAGAAACTCAACCTGAGCGAACTGTAACCGCGAAACCCGAACAGCAGGGAAGCTGGCTGATTTTTGCCGATCGCTCTGGGGTTGGGCAGCAGTTGGCAGTCGCACTCAAAGAATGCTCAGAAACTCCCATTCTCATCGAGCCTGGAGATGGCTTCAAGCGCCTTGATGCCAGCTTTTTCCAAATCCGCCCAGAAAATCCAGAGGATATGCAGCAACTCCTAGAGGCTGTTAGTGTCTCTGAGCCTGCCTGTCGTGGGATAGTTCACCTGTGGAGTCTGGACATAACGCCGATGGAGGAAACCACAGTTGCTTCTCTAGAAGATTCGCTCCCACTGGGCTGTCTCAGTGTTTTGCACCTGGTTCAGGCGTTGGAGCGAGTAGGGAGTTCCCCTCGTCTTGTACTGGTAACCAAAGGAGCGCAGGCGGTAGGAGAATCAGTCAAATCCGTTTCGGTGGCTCAGTCTCCCTTGTGGGGTTTAGGTCGGGTGATAAATAATGAATTTCCCAATCTCCAGTGTACGAAGGTGGATATTAGCCCCGTCGGCTCCCCCACAGAGATTCAGTCGCTTTTTGCTCAATTGTGGTCAGATGAAGGGGAAGATGAAATCGCCCTGCGGGGGGAAGCACGGTATGTCCATCGCCTGATCTCGGTGTCGCCTGCCGATATTACCCCAGAAAAGAAAAAGGTTGTAACTGTAGAGTCTCAACCGTTCCGTTTAGAAATCTCCAAACCTGGAATTTTAGACAACCTGACGCTGCGAGCGATTGAACGCCCCAAACCCGGGCCGGGAGAGGTTGAGATTCAGGTTTGTGCGGCGGGTCTCAACTTCAAAGATGTCATGGCAGCAATGGGGATGCTATCAGACGAAGCTTTAGAAGGGGGCTACTCAGGGCGATCGCTTGGCTTAGAGTGTGCCGGCATTATTACTGCTATTGGTTCTGGCGTTGAAGGGTTTGAGATAGGCTCCGAAGTTATCGCCTGCGCCCCTCACAGTTTGAGCAGTCATGCGCTCACAGATGCTCGCTTGGTGGTACGCAAGCCCGCACATATCAGTTTTGAAGAAGCGAGTACGATTCCCGCCGTTTTCCTCACAGCTTACTACGCCCTGCACGAATTGGGGCGAATCCGTAAGGGTGAGCGGGTTCTCATTCACGCTGCCGCAGGGGGTGTGGGTCTTGCCGCCATCCAACTGGCCCAAAAAGCTGGCGCAGAGATTTTTGCCACAGCAGGCAGTCCCGAAAAACGGGAATTTCTGCGATCGCTCGGCGTCCATCATGTCATGGATTCCCGCTCCACCGCGTTTGCTGATGAAGTAATGGAACTCACCAGGGGCAAAGGAGTTGATATTGTCCTCAATTCTTTGGCGGGAGAGGCCATTCCTTTAAGCATCTCTGTACTCGCAGCCTACGGACGTTTTATCGAAATCGGCAAGCAGGATATCTACGGAAACAGCAAGCTGGGGCTGCGACCTTTTCGGAATAATCTGTCGTTTTTCGCTGTGGACGTAGACCGTATGTTCCGCGATCGCCCTGATTTTGCCAGGGAGCTATTCCGGGAATTAATGAAATACTTTGAGGAGCAAACTCTCCACCCGCTTCCTCACCGAGTCTTTTCTATCTTTAAAGTGCGAGACGCCTTCCGCTACATGGCGAGGGCATTGCACATTGGCAAAATTGTGCTGTCTTTGCAAGACCCAGATGTAGTGGTAGCTCCCGCAACAGACGCAACACAGGAGAAAGTGACATTTCGCGCTGATGGAACTTATTTGATTACCGGCGGACTCGGTGGGTTTAGTTTAGCCGTGGCTCAGTGGCTGGTGAAAAACGGTGCTAAACACCTAGTATTGATGGGACGCAGCGGTGCCGCCTCACCAGCCGCCCAGTCAGCCGTAAAAACCTTGGAGTCAGCAGGCGCGAACGTGGTAGTTGCCAAAGCAGATGTGAGCCAAGCTCTTCAGGTGGCTGATGTTCTGAGTGACATTGAGCAGTCCATGCCGCCGTTACGGGGCATTATCCACGCGGCTTTGGTTTTGGACGATGGTGTCCTGCTGCAACAGAACCAGGAACGATTCCAGAAAGTAATGGCTCCCAAGGCGATCGGGGCCTGGAACTTGCACGCGCAGACATTGAATGCACCTTTGGATTTCTTTATCAATTTCTCCTCGTTTGCTTCAGTAGTGGGAAACCCAGGACAGGGAAATTATGTGGCTGCCAGTGCTTTTCTGGATGCACTGGCGCACCACCGCCGCGCTATGGATCTGCCAGCTCTGACCGTCAACTGGGGAATGATTGCCGATGTTGGTTACGTTGCTCAGAACGCAGAAGTAGGCGAGCATCTAGGCCGGATCGGAGCTAAACCACTGCTGTCGCAGCAAGCGCTCTCCGTTCTAGGAGAATTGCTTCTTCTTGAGGCCGTTCAGACAGGGGTGATATCTATGGACTGGCAGCAGTGGTGTCAGTTTCATTCAGCGGGGGCATTACCGCGATTCTCTCAGTTGCTAAGAGAAGAAGCCATTTCTGAAGAACCAGGTTCTTCCAGCAGCAATAAAGGAGATTCGCTCTACAACGCCCTCATGGCAGCGGAACCGGCAGAGCGCCAGCAGTTATTGGAGTCTCGTCTGTGCGAACAAGTTGCACGAGTATTGGGAACTTCTGCCGCCAAGCTGGACAATTCCACCCCACTAACCAATTTTGGACTTGACTCCTTGATGGCAGTGGAGCTGAGTAACCGCATCAAGAGCGATCTGAGTGTAGACGTGCCCACAATGAAACTCATGCGGGGTCCGAGCATTTCTCAACTCGCAGAGCTATTGCTAGAGCAATTAGCATTGACGCAGATAATCATGTCAGCGCCCCCATCTTCTGAACTCAATGAGGACGAGGAAGAGGAAATGGAGCTGTAAAATTGCCTCCGCTTCATTAAGACTTTGAACAGCTCCCCCCATCCTTGGCAGGAGCTGTTCCGTACAAATTGTTAACAAACCACACGCACTCTATGAAATTTAATCACTTTGTGGATGAACTCTCCCAACGAGGTGTAAAATTGTGGTTTGATGCAGGTCAGTTGCGCGTTCGCGCTCCCAAAGGAGTCCTGACCCCGGAGCTGCGCGATCTAATGGCTGAGTACAAGGCAGAGCTGCTTGCGTTGGTGCAACATAGCAACGCGATCGCAATTGAGACTGAACTCCTCTTTGTACCTGTCTCGCGAGAGGGGGACTTACCTCTGTCTTTTGGCCAAGAGCGACTCTGGTTCAAGAACCAGATCGATCCAACTAACCCCTCTTACAATGAATTCGCAACCTTGCGCCTAAAGGGTTCCCTGAATACCGAAGCGTTAGAGCGGAGTATAAACGAGATTATTCGCCGTCACGAAGTATGGCGTACCACGTTCAGGGAAGTTGACGGACAACCGATTCAGATGATTGCCTCAACCCTGAAGCTTGCAATGTCCCTCATAGACTTGCGGCAGCTTCCGAATGACGAACGAGAGATTGAAATCCAACGATTAGCCACAGACCTAGTTCACTGTCCCTTCGACTTAGCTGCGGGTCCCTTATTGCGCGTCCTGCTGTTGCAGGTAGAGCGAGATGAACATATATTAATACTCAATGCACACCACATTATTTGTGATGGTTGGTCATCTGGCATATTTTTCCGAGAGTTAGCAGCACTCTACGAAGCCTTTTGTAGTGACAAGCCTTCACCGCTACCGGAACTGACCCTACAGTACGCGGACTTCGCTCACTGGCAGCGGCGGTGGTTGCAGGGACTGACACGATCGTCCTACTTAGCTTACTGGAAAGAAAAACTCCAAGGCGCTCCCTCTATGTTGGAACTGCCGACGGATCGACCGAGACCTCCTGTTCAAACTTTCCGGGGGGCGCATCAATCCATGCCGCTCTCAAAAGAGCTGAGTGAGGCACTTGCTAACTTGAGCAAACGGGAAAACGTCAGCCTGTTTATGACGCTCCTCGCAGCATTCCAAATATTGCTATACCGCTATACAGGGCAAGCGGATATCTGCACAGGCACGCCGATTGCTAACCGCAATCGCCTTGAAATTGAAGGATTGATTGGATTTTTTGTCAACACGCTCGTATTGCGTACCGACCTCAGCGGGAACCCCAGCTTCCTAAAATTACTGTTGCAAGTGCGGGAAGTGGCGCTGGGTGCTTACGCTCATCAGGATTTGCCCTTTGAACAGTTGGTGGAGGAATTGCAGCCGACGCGCTCCTTAAGTCACACGCCTCTGTTTTCGGTGATGTTCGTATTCCACAATGTTCCATTAATTCCTTCAGAACTTCCCGGTTTAACTGTCAGTCCATTTGAGGTGGAAAACTTCACGGCGAAATTAGACTTGACTTTATCTTTTGAAAACACTCGGGAAGGACTGATAGGGTTATGGAAATACAACACTGACTTGTTTGATGCAGTCACAATTGCTCGCATGGCGGGGCATTTTCAAACTCTGCTAGAGGGGATTGTTGCCAATCCCGATCGCAGGCTGTCAGAGTTACCCCTGCTCACTGCTGCAGAAAAACATCAGTTGTTGGTGGAATGGAACGACACCGAAGCGGATTACCCCAAACACCTGTGTCTCCATCAGTTATTTGAAGCACAAGTTGAACGCACCCCGGATGCCGTAGCGGTGGTGTTTGAAGACAATCAACTCACCTACCGCGAGTTGAACGCCAAAGCCAATCAATTGGCGCACTATCTGCAAAAATTGGGTGTCAAACCGGAGCTGCTGGTTGGCATCTGTGTAGAGCGCTCCTTAGAAATGATGGTGGGGCTGCTGGGTATTCTCAAAGCCGGTGGCGCTTACGTCCCCCTAGACCCCGCCTTCCCCAAACAGCGACTGGCTGCTATGCTGGAGGACTCTCAGGTGCCGCTGCTTGTAACAAGCTCGCACTTAGTTGACGGACTTCTCACTCGCCAGACCGATGCGGTTTGCTTGGACACAGACTGGGAGACGATCGCTCACGAAAGCCAGGAAAACCCAGTAAGTGTTGTGACGGATAAACATCTGGTTTATGTAATTTATACTTCAGGCTCCACCGGCAGCCCCAAAGGAGTGGCGATCGAACACCGGCAGCTTCTCAATTACCTGCACAGCATCCAGCAAATACTCAACGTGCCAAATGCGAGTTTTGCCACCGTTTCTACCTTTGCAGCCGACTTGGGCAACACGGTAATTTTCCCCGCATTATGTGGCGGTGGATGCCTGCATATCATCTCCCAAGAACGGGCAACCGATCCTAAAGCCCTAGCGGCATATTTTCGCCAGCACGCGATCGACTGCCTTAAAATCGTTCCCTCTCACCTGAAAGCGCTCCTCGCCGAAACCGCATCAATTTTGCCTCGCAAGCGGTTAATTTTGGGTGGCGAAGCGCTGAGTTGGGAGTTAGTAGAGAAAGTGTGGGAATATGCGCCAGACTGCCTAATTTTCAACCACTACGGGCCAACAGAAACCACCGTCGGCGTACTGACTTATCAGGTAGAGCGCCAGAAAGTGAGGCATGATTCTCAAACGGTTCCTCTCGGTCGCCCCATATCAAACGCCGAGATTTATATCCTTGATTCCCACTTCCAGCCGATGCCTGTTGGCACTGCCGGTGAACTGTATATCGGCGGTGCCGGTTTGGGGAGAAGCTACCTCAACCGCCCAGATTTAACTCAAGAAAAATTCATTCTCAATCCCTTTAGCAACAACCCTGATTCCCGCCTTTACAAAACCGGCGATCGGGTTCGCTATCTCCCCGACGGCAACATCGATTTTCTCGGTCGCCTTGACAACCAAGTAAAAATTCGCGGCTTCCGCATCGAACTCGGAGAAATCGAATCCCTGCTGGCGCAACACCCCGATGTGAACTCAGCAGTCATTATTGTCAGGGAAGACACTCCTGGTAACAAGCAACTCGTGGCTTATGTCGTCTCCAAGCTCATTCCAGATCGCATCCCTTATCACAGTGAATGCCAACTAGAACTAGACGGCAACGCCATCAAACTCCACACAGCGGATATCTCCACCGGCGGCGTCGGTCTGGCGGGGGTGCCAGCGATCGATGAAGGTAGGAGCGTCCGCCTGCACTTGCAACTGCCTGAAGAGAGCTTCCCGCGCTGGCTTTGTGGGACAGTAGTTTGGTCGCGTCCCCCACACGCCGGGGTTCGCTTTCATCTTACGCCGAACGAACAGGCATTAGTTGACCAAACTGTATCATATTTGTTGGAAATTCAAGGCTTGTGGAAAACTTTGCAGCGCACAGTAACTCGCAACCTGCGCGACTACCTGAAACAAAAGCTACCTGATTACATGATACCGAGCGCGTTTGTGCTGATGAAAGCGCTACCCCTGACAGCCAATGGCAAGGTAGACCGACGCTCCCTCAAAGCACCGGATACATCCCCTATCACTCCAGAAATCACCTTCATCGCACCTCGCAGCCACCTGGAAATGCAACTGGTACAAATCTGGGAAGATGTTCTGAATGTCTATCCCCTTGGAGTCCGGGACTGTTTCTTTGAACGCGGCGGTCATTCTCTTTTAGCAGTCCGCCTGATGGCTCTTATTCAGCAGCAATTCGCAAAATATCTGCCCCTGGCAAGCCTTTTCCAGAACTCCACAATCGAACACCAGGCAAGTCTTCTGCTCCAGCAAACGGATTCTGTGCCATCCTCTCCCTTGGTCGCGATTCAGCCCGCTGGGAGTCAGCCACCTTTCTTCTGTGTCCACCCCGTTGGTGGCAACGTCCTCTGCTATTTCGAGCTCGCCCGTCATCTGGGGAAGGAGCAACCCTTTTACGGCTTGCAATCCGCCGGTTTCAATGGCGAACACGAACCCAAAACCTGCATTAAGGACATGGCAGCTCACTATATTGAAGCCCTACAGGCCATTCAGCCCTCTGGGCCTTACTATTTGGGAGGCTGGTCTTTGGGCGGTGTTGTGGCTTTTGAGATGGCACAGCAGTTGCGCTTTCGGGGAGAAGAAGTCGCCCTTCTAGCCTTAATAGACAGCTATACACCGGCTGTTATTAACTGGTATGAGGACATGGATGAGGCTTCGCTGTTAGTTCATCTTGCCAGGGATATGGGGGGTCTGTTCGGTAAGGATCTGCCTCTATCCGCTGATGAATTGCGAGAACTCCCACCAGAGGAGCAATTGAACTACATCCTAGAGCGCTCTAAAAATCTCAATATTTTGCCGCCCGAAGTCAGCTTAGAACAAATGCGCCACTTGATGCGGGTTTTCCAAGCTAACAGGGAAGCCATGTTGAGCTACATCCCCCAGCCCTATCCGGGTAAAATTGCCCTCTTGTCTGCTAGCGAGAAACCGCTGCAAGTAAAGCTTGATCCAACCCAAGGCTGGGGTGAATTAGCAACTGGCGGCTTAGATATCCACCCAATTCCAGGCGACCACTACGCCCTTGTCCGAGACCCCCACGTTCAGCTTTTAGCTCAACAGCTTACAACTTACCTCAAGGCAGGGAATCAATAAAATGGCAAAACGCCCTGTAGCTCAAGGAATGCGAGTTTTCCTCCTCGTCTGGTGCGGACAGCTTATCTCCCTGATTGGGTCGGGTCTGACTAAGTTTGCCCTTGGTGTGTGGGTCTATGAAAGCACCGGCTCAGTCACTCAGTTCGCTCTCATTTCTGTGTTTGCTAGGCTACCGGCGATCCTACTCTTTCCCGTCGCTGGTGCCCTAATAGACCGATGGAACCGCCGCTGGGCAATGATTCTGAGTGATTCCGGTGCCAGTTTGAGTACAGTAGCCGTCGCCCTTCTGCTAGTTACAGGTCGCCTGGAAATCTGGCACATCTATCTAGCGGTCGCAGTCAGTTCTGCCTTTAGCGCCTTCCAATGGCCAGCCTATACCGCTGCCACCACCCTACTGCTTCCCAAACAGCAGATGGGTCGCGCCAGCGGGATGATTCAGCTAGGAGAAGCGGCCGCCCAGTTTATCGCGCCGATGCTTGCGGCTGGACTTCTGAGCGTCATCCACCTTCAGGGCATCATCCTCGCCGACTTTGCCACTTTTCTGTTTTCCTTAGTAACCCTACTGAGCATCCGCTTTCCTGATGCCAAGACATCCACTGTCAGGAAACCGGGCGCTCTTAGCCTGGTGCGAGAAATGGCTGACGGCTGGACTTACATCACCGCTCGACCGGGACTGCTGGGGCTGCTGATTTTCATCGCTGCCAGCAACTTCGCGATCGGCATCGCTCAGGTGTTGTTCGCACCGCTAATCCTAGCTTTCGCACCAGTCGCTGTGCTCGGCACTGTGCAGTCTATTGCTTGCGGCGGCATGGTAGTCGGGAGCATTATGATGAGCGTTTGGGGAGGCCCGAAACGCCGTGTTTACGGGGTATTTGGCTTTGAGATGCTGCTCGGTCTGAGCATTTTCTTGCTGGGAGTGCGAGCTTCCATTCCCCTGATTATGCTGGCTGGGTTTGGTGCTTATTTCAGCGCCGCAATTTTCTTGAGTTCCACCCAAGCAATTTTGCAGACCAAAGTCGCACCAGAGGTGCAGGGCAGGGTTTTTGCTGTTCGACGCACGATCGGTTGGTCTTCCTACCCGCTGGCTGCTCTCGTTGCCGGCCCTCTAGCCGATCGCATCTTTGAACCCTTAATGGCTGTCAACGGTTTGTTAGCAGGAAGCATCGGACAAATAATCGGCACAGGCACAGGTCGCGGCATTGGTCTGCTGTTTGCGATCTCAGGCGCGATGGTCATGCTAGTAACTGTTGCAGGCTACCAGTATCCTCGCTTGCGGCTACTGGAAGATGAACTGCCGGATGTTATTGCTGGCGAACCTGCTGCCAAAACCCAGTAAGGGCATGGGAAAGAATAATCCCACCAATTACCTTTTTCCCAATGCCATGTATGCCCCATTCCTAATCCCCAGACGTTTAATCTAGAGTTAGATAAACTTGTGGAAATATTCGACTCAACGGTAACAGAAAGTGAGGAGCCGTTCTCCGCGATCGGTGAGGTGCGTGAAGCACAGCTATCCCGTAGGGAATCGCCTTTTGGAGTTGAGCCGCCTTCTGGGGCTGCATTCCCTCTCGCTCTGCAAGACAATTGCGATATCGAGGCGAGTCAAGATCGGCATCGGGACGGACACTCTCTCCCAATTGTCTTTTCAGACGCGGCTTTAAAGGCGCTACAAGAAGATGTGGTGAGGTTGGAGAAGTCAATCGTACAGCTAAAACAGCACAAGCAGGAAGCTCAAAAGCAGCATCTGAAAGAGAGAATGCAACATTTGGAGGAGCAGGCAGAGCGCATAAACGCCCTGGCGGAGCAGTTAGCAGCAGAGATGGTAAAATTTCAGGAAATGGCTCAACAGGTTAACCGAGACTGCCACGTTATTCACTCCCCAGAAAATCAAGGAATTTCCCTTTCTGTCGCTCAACAAAATTCAACGCGATCGGATCGGGTGTGGGAAGTTCAAGATATCACTGTCCCTACGGTAGTCAAACGCGGTTTTCAGTTTGTCTTGATGCCCATAAAGGTGGAAAAGCCAGGTAGCGAGGAAGCGGATGCCGCACAGCGGGCTGCAACAGCACAACAGCGTCGAAAAGCGTTAGAGGGCTGGTTAGAGGCGCGGCGGCAACGGATTATTGATAATTTTTCTGGTTTGTGATAATAGAATTTTGGTAGATTTTGCCCTAGCAGTCGATCGCCCTATTTCTTTGCTTGACGCGAGCTGGATTTGCTCCCACGGCCCATTAGCAAAGCGCCGAATTGCCTCAAATTTTTGATTTGTTGCGATTCGACGCGCTCAGTTAATTTGCTTTCATACCCCACGACTTAAACACAGTTTTGTTGCTCCAGAAATTCCACAAATTCAACAAGTGGTTTAGCTTTCCGATGATTCTGCCAAAGACTGCACAAAAAGAAAGTCACTCTCACTCAGCGGTGGGACGGGCTGTACGGAATAATCGATCGCCAAATCTAGAGCCGCCTCCTGATAAACCTGTTCCAAAATCTCAGCTAAATTCACAACAGGTTCTTCATCTGGTGGCTGCAAAGGAAACAAGAATTGGGGAATCGATTCGGTTACATTAAACGCGTAAAGTTCAGCTTCAGGACGGAGATTCGATCGACTGACTAAAATGCGGTAGTCCGATCGAATCCCTTGAACCATCGGCATAAAGTTTCCGGTTCTCAGCAAATCGATTTCAACTAAATGAGTGGCACTGTCCAGAATTTTTTGTCGCTTGGTGAGGTACTTATCTCGACCTTCACCGACTCGTTTATTCTTGGGTGAGAGAACTTCTACAACCGTTACCACCTTCCCAGTCTTGACCTCCCGAATCTCTAGATAGCGTTCTGTGATTTCTTCAGTCAGGGGCAATGTTACTCGAATTGGTTTAGTTAAAACCCCAGTTGTTACACGATTCGGGGCTCCCGAGGTTTCAGGGTTTTGTTGAAAAACCGAGGCATCTGGAATACCCACCAGTAGAGAATCCATGTAAACCCGTTTCTCTACAGCAGCTCGGTACTTGGGTATGAGTGAAGGATTAAGCGATCGGGCCAACTCGATAATCAGCCAGGAGTGAACTTCTGACCACAAAGTAGGATTTTCAAGATAAGGATTCATTCCTGGAAAATGCAGTTTCATAGGAATATCTCTGTTCTGTACAAAACTCATTATGACATAATTGTTGATTGGTTGCACTAATAACTCTTACATACTTAGAATTTTCTCGATAAAACAATCCCACATTTCTCAAAGTTACAGAAGTGTGAAAATATCAATTATAATTACAAATTCTGTTGCTAAATAAATCTTAGAAGTTCTCACAATCCTACAATAACAGTTCGCTAGCTCGATCAATATGAATACCGATGTTCGCTTTAAATTAAACGGTGTTGAAGTAGGAGTAGATACAACTGCCACTAATATCAATTAGGAATATCAATATCAATCAAAAATTCCGCTCGCTAATGCTGGAAGTTATACCGTAGAAGTTGAGGATATTTCACCGCCTCCTATTACGGTGCGATCGACTGCTTCTCTTCAATTTCAGGTTAAGTTACTGGTCCCAAAAATCACTTGATCTCAAGCCAACACTTCACTCCAGCTCTATGTTACTGCAACTATTACCAATCGACCACCCAATTCTGCCGTTCAGTTCTCAATGAATGGAAACATCCTTAAGCTTGATAGGGTAAGTTTTTATAATGTTTCCATTTCTTTCCCTGGTGTCGTCAAAGCTGAATTACTCGTAAATGGTGAACTTCGCACAACCAGTTTCATCACTGTTCGATCGCCGACTCCAACACCGACACCAACACCGACCACTGAACCAATCCTTATTCCTGTCCCAATGGGCCCAATGGGGCCTGAAGGTTCAATGGGGCCCCATTGGGCCCGAAAGGTGATTTAGGTTCCGCCCGTGAACAAGGCCCTCAAGCAGTTACGGGAGAGCGAGGCGATAGGGGCCCTCAAGGAATTCAAGGTGCTCCGGGGCCGATTGGTTTGACAGGCGCACTAGGGGCGGCGGGTGCTAAAGGTGATACTGGTGCGATCGACCCAACAGGTTTAACGGGCCCGAAAGGTGATACGGGCGCTATCTCCTTTTAACAGTTACCAAATATTATTACGACCAACTTCTGAATGGAGGGAGCCAACATTTATGTCATAGCGCACAGAAAACCATCTGCTGAGGGGGACGAAATATCCAACAAGAAATGGTTTTATGCCATCGGTATGACTAAAAAACCCACCGATGAAGCTTTCAATCAACCTGTTGCTGAAATCCCATCTAAATTTCCTGAGCAAAATAGCCAAAATAACTAAAAATCACATCGAATGGTTTAACGAACCGAAAGACTGCTTTTTCTATTATGGCAGCAACTGGTGTCCGGGTTGGGCGATGGCGCTACGCCCCCCGCAAGCTACGGTAAAATTGAACTTCCGTTGGCGCAGCCCTCGCAGAGGATCGTTCCTCAATGTTTCTATCTGGTAAGAAATGCTTCCGGTGACTGTCATTGGCTTCCTGCTAACAAAGCTTCTTGTCGTGGGGAAGGTCAAAGTCATCTGTTTGACAGTAGTTATATGGTCAATTCCTTTGATAGGCTTAAAATCAAGAAATTCAAGCCTATCTCCTGAAATTTTATGCACTTTCTCGCCACTAATAGCGTTGCACCAGTTCGCTACTGGTTTTTCTTATCCTCAAGTTTGTTGTGTGTTTCGCTTACTATTTTGTTGACCCGCTACAGAAAATGGTCAAATTGTTTTTTTAGGTGACAAAAACAGTGATAAATGGGTAAGCAATTTTGAAAATGCCTAGTTTTTTGATACTCAAAAGAGTGCAAATATTAAAGCAACAGTTTTAAACAATAATTCTGTAGCTTGCTGGTTTTTTGCTAATTCTATATTTGTTATTGCCGTTTCCTGGTCATAACCCATTAGGCAATTTTAATTTTTATTCCTATCTTATTTGTAAACAAAAGTCAAGTTTTTGCCGTCAAAAAGAGAAATAAAATTGAGATGATATACTAAAAAAATAATTTATCGATCGATACCGAACTCGATTACCACCATGACAATAACAGCAGGATTCGCAACAAAAATGCTGCGGGCAACACTCGCTGACTACAACTTTTGGCCCCAATCTGAAAGCGATTCACCGCTTTCGATTAAAAGAGCTAAACTGCCATTGGATGAAGCAGCAATTCTTAGCAGAGATGCTTCAATGCGGAGAGCTGCAATCAAGGCGATGAATCCCCTCGCTCCTAGTTACAAAGCTCCGGCGACACGACGCATTGAATACAAAACTTTAGAGGAGCTATTTCAACCTTTGATCAGAAACTCTTTGACAGAGTTAGTAGGGATGGCAACCCAAAGTTTGGCGATGGAAGAGCCTGTTTTACCAGAGACAGTATTTAGCATTTTGATGCCGATCGAACAGGTTGAATATCTAACTGAGCTTTACCAAACATTCACTCAGTTGCAAAATACTAAAGTCATCATGGTTCACGACGATGACGGTGACAACACAAGCCCTGATGCTTACACCACTCTGATGATTGCTGGAGAATCATTGGAATCAGAAGTTATCCTGGCTCAGGCTCTGCTGATTCAAACCTGATAAGCGCCAAAGTTCTTTCTCTCTCTTGTTTTTAATCTCTTCTCTGGTATTGACTACAGAGAAGAGATTAAATATCGTGTATTCACAAATTAAATAAATAATCATGGCAATTAGAATCACCGCCCCAAATCAGCCAAGTATTCAAGTAAACTCTTTGCCTTATTCTTTACCTGTTACGGCGCTCGCAGACAGTAACACAAATACTGACGTTCGATTTAAGCTAAACGGTACAGTTGTCGGCACAGATACTACAGCAACCAATGTCGGAACAACGGCTGCGCCTCAATATCAATTTGGGATGAGTATTACAATTAATGCTGCGGGGAATCATTTAATTGAAGTTGAGGATATTACTGGAACAGTTCCTATTACAGTTCGATCGACTGCTCAACTAAATTTTGAAGTTAAGCTAAATACTCCAACAATTGCGCTACGAAATCCTATTCTTTATTCAGGACAAACTGTAGTAGTTGCTGATGTCGCATATCCGCCAACTAACTCTTTTGTCCGCTTCACTCTCAATGGCACAATTATCAAGGAATCTCCTTGGATTCCTTACGAAGCAGCCATTACACAAAATGGAACTCTACGTGCTGATTTGATGGTTGGTACGAGTGTTGTTGCTACCGCTTCTCGTGAGGTTTCTCTTATTCCTCCAGAGCCGGCAATCGTTGGGCCGACTGGGCCAGTCGGGCCAGCAGGGCCGACTGGTCCGATCGGCCCTCAAGGAATTCCCGGCGAAAAGGGCGATCGCGGTGATATCGGAGCGACTGGTTCGATCGGAGCGACTGGTAATCCTGGCGCTCCTGGCCCTCAAGGTATTCAGGGAAATCCTGGTGCAACTGGTGCGGTCGGGCCGATCGGGCCTAAAGGTGATCAAGGAAACCCCGGCGTTTCTGGTGCGACTGGTGCTCCCGGTGAAAAAGGGGAACCAGGCAATCAAGGAATTCAAGGTATTCAAGGTTTGACCGGCCCGGCTGGCAGTCCAGGGCCTCAAGGAAATCCAGGCATTCAAGGTGAACCGGGCGAACGTGGCTTACCCGGAACTCCCGGCGCTCCGGGTGCTGAAGGTTTACAGGGTGTACCTGGAATGGTCGGCCCGAAAGGTGATAAAGGCGATATTGGCAATCCAGGAATGCAAGGCCCGATCGGTGAAAAAGGCGATCGAGGCGATCAAGGTCTAGTTGGCGCTACTGGCTCTCAAGGAATTCCAGGCTTAACCGGCCCACAAGGCAGTCCCGGCCCCAAAGGCGATCGTGGCGACCAAGGCATTCCCGGTGAAATTGGCGCAACCGGCCCGGCAGGCTTAACCGGCCCGCAAGGCGCTCCCGGCATAAAAGGCGATCGTGGCGATCAAGGCATTCCCGGCACGGTCGGCGCGACTGGCGATCAAGGTTTAACCGGCCCGCAGGGTTCCAAAGGCGATCGAGGTGATCAAGGAATTGCTGGCGATATCGGCCCTGTTGGTTCGATCGGTTTGACAGGCTCGCAAGGTGCTAAAGGCGACCGTGGCGACCAAGGAATTCCCGGCGAAATTGGCGCGATGGGTCCGATCGGTTTGACGGGCCCACAGGGTGCTAAAGGCGATCGAGGTGATCAAGGAATTCCGGGCGATGTTGGCGCAACTGGCGCAACTGGCCCGATCGGCTTAACCGGCCCCGCAGGTCAAAAAGGCGATCGCGGTGATCAAGGCATTCCAGGTCAAATCGGAGCGCAAGGTATTCAAGGCGTTCCCGGCCCTAAAGGCGATCGCGGAGAGCAAGGAATTCAGGGTATACCGGGCAATATCGGGCCGGCTGGTCAAATGGGGCCGGCTGGTGCAACCGGAGCGCAAGGTGCTCAAGGACCACAAGGGATTCAAGGGCGACCCGGTTTGATTTGGCGCGGAAACTGGAACGCGACGACGAGCTACGTCATGTTTGATTCTGTCGCCCACAACGGCAACAGCTATATTGCCAACGCACCAAGCATAAATTCTGCACCGCCGTCGGCTGCTTGGACTTTGGGAGCTAAACAAGGCGACCAAGGTATCCAAGGATTGCCTGGAGCTAAAGGTGATACTGGAGCGATCGGGCCTACTGGTTCAACTGGCGCAACCGGAATTCAAGGTGCAACTGGTGCCGTTGGAGCGCAAGGGCCGACTGGTCAAAAAGGTGATACTGGCGCAACTGGCGCAACTGGCGCGACTGGCGCAACTGGAGCGCAAGGAAATCCCGGTATTTCTGGGCCGGTAGGACCGATCGGACCGAAAGGCGATACTGGGGCAACAGGGCCAGCGGGTAGTGCTGGTACAGGTATTGTCTGGGGTGAATGGGTAAACATTCCTGTCTTAATTGGCAGTGGCAGTTTAAGAGTTCGCCGATCTGGAAATTTACTGCACCTTCAAGGAGGCACCCAAGTAACAGCACCGTCTACTTCTGGGACACCTAGTTTGACTTTAGCCAATGTTCCATCAGGATTTGGTGTTTCGCAAAGCAGACCGTTCCCAGTTTTTGCGAATCCATCTTCAGGGACTCACGTAACTGTAGGTAATGTCACTTATGCCAGTAGCGGAATCATTCTTTTGCATTTTGCAAAAGATGCCGGAACAATAAGCACATATTACGCGATCGATCAGCTCTTAGTTGACTAATATGCAGTTCATAATCCCGTTATTTCCCAAAATAGCGGGGTTATAGCAATCCTAAGTGATTTTCTAAATCAGTAAAATCTGAAAGTCTTGCTATACAACAAGTCTAGGAAGACAAGAGGGCGTTGTGTTGTGAGACTCAGATCGGATTGCTATATAAAGTATCTAACCTATAACAATCAAAATGCTTCCACAATTAGCGAATACTTACAGTCCTGCAAAGGAATATCTTACAGGTTTCTGGTTTAGCAGTCCTAAGCTCAACGGAATTCGGTGTGTTTATCAAAGATTTGGTGCAATAAAGGGATTAAGAAGCCAGACTTTGACTACGCGATTCGTTGGACTCGATCGTCTTGAGTTAGCGTGTCAAACTATCTGTGATGCTAATAATCTGTCGTTTCTTGATGGTGAGCTATTCATTCCCGGCAAAACACTTGATGAACTTACGGTGTTAGTGCGGGATCGAACCAACTATGACCTTGCTGATAAGTTGGCTGTCGAGTTTAGAGTTTCTGCTGTTGTTTCAACAGCGAATCCTAATCTGACAGGTCATGAAATGATTGCTTTGATGCAACAAAACTTCCCTCCGCTGGGAATTCCGCTGGGAATGGTGAGCTTTATACCTCAAGAATTGATTCGCAGTACACCGCTCGGAGTTCTTGACGAATATACAAAAATAGTGAATTCTGGGATTTCTGATGAAATATTCCTCAGAAATCCTGATTCAGTCTATTCAGAAGTACGATCGGATAACTATCTGAAAGTGAAGGGCATAACAAGCGGGATTTTTACTGTTGTTGGATTTACTCAAAATCCTGTAGTGAATTTCGTCAGTTATATGTCCGTTGAAGGGATGGTAAATGGAGTTAATAAAATTATTCGTGTTTATGGTTTAAACGATGAAGAAGAGCAGGATCTGTGGATGAATAGAGATTCCTATATAGGCAAACAAGTCCAAATTGTTTATATGGGACTAAGTGCTACAGGAAACCTCCGAACTGCTGCTTTGGGTCGATTTGTTTAAGGAGAAAGTTTAAATAATGTTGCCACAATTAGCCAATACTTACAGCCCCACAAAAAACTATGGGGTTGCTCAATGGTTTAGCAGTCCCAAACTGGATGGAGTGCGGTGTCTGTACGAAAATCAAAGCAGTGGATTAAGAAGTCGTTCGGGATTAACTCGATACTTAGGATTGACTGAGATTGAGGAAATATGCGAAAGTATCCGATCGACTAATAATTTATCATTCTTGGATGGTGAGTTATACATCCCTGGAACTCTTTTTGATGTTATCTCAGGAATTGTCCGCAGCAGAAAAACTGTAGAATCTGTAGTAGCAAATAAACAAAAAGTTCAGTTTCGCATCTTTGCGATCGGGTTCAATCAATTCCCGACAATGGAGACAGTTCATGAAGTAGATCAGGTCAAGCAAATTTTCCCGGCAATGGGGAAAGTTAGCTACGTCCCTCAGAAATTGATTGAAAATAATCCTTTGGTAATCCAAACTGAAGCTGAATTGGTCAAAAGTTCTGGTTTGTCGGATGAAGGGATAATCCTACGGAATCCGAACTCTGTTTACTCCGGGGTTCGATCGAACAATCTCCTAAAAGTCAAAAACTTTGTCAAGAATAACTTTACGGCGGTTGGGTTTACCAAAGGTAGTGGCAAATATGCCAAGTCTTTGGGTAATTTACTGATTCGGGGAATGATTAACGGTCAGACCATCAATAGTCGAGTGGGGACAGGATTTACTGACTTGGAGCGATCGACAATATTTGCAAACCAAGCTGATTATTTAGGCAGAACGCTGGAAGTGGTTTATCTTGGTGTGACTGCTACAGGCTCTTTACGGCATCCAGTATTCTCGACATTTGTGTGAACCAAAATAGAGGCAGAAAAAAGCTTGAGTATTGTACATCTACTCAAGCTTTTTTCTGTTCAGCTCAGGGACTATTGGACAATTCCTACCAATTCCGGGACTTTCCCCGCTAATTTCCAGCCTGTGCTAGGCGAGTAAACCGGGGTGCTAGCGTTAACTCCCCAGCCTGCTAGTTCACTGGTTGGCACTTCAACGAAAGAACTATCAGGAGCCTTGATTTGCCAGGTTTGTTCTGGATGACTCAAAGTTTGTTGCGGTAGCAATTCAGCGGGAATCGGAGGAGGAGTCGTTGCTGCAACAGGAACAACTGATTGAGCAGTAGATTCAGCAGCAGGTGCAGGCTGTGGTTGGCTTGGATCAGGCTGAACTAAAGTCAAAAAGGATTTGCTGAAACTGAGCTTAGGTCTGCGAGAAGCTTTAAAAGTGATAGCTTCTCCAGTCCGAGGGTTGCGTCCTTGACGTTCAGGTCGATCGGTAGCTTTTAAAATCCCTAACCCTTCTAACGGTAGTTTTTCACCATTGCGGAGAGTGAGTGACATAAAGGCTACTACTGATTCCCATACGGCAGTAATGGTACTTTCAGAAAATCCTGTTGAAGCTTTTACGTGGTCAATTAAAGCAGACATGACTAATGCTAACTAATGAATATTTTCATTATGCACTATCAAACGATTAATTTGGTGGTAAACCAAAATCTTCTGGTTTGTATAGACCTGCTGGTAGGTTGCCTTCCAAATAATCGATCTGTTCTTGACTGAGCGATCGATTATACAGCCGAACTGTTTTCGTGGTAATTCGCCCAGCTTCGTCAACAATTTTGCCGTTGGTGTAACAGCGCATCTCGCGAGTTTCGCCGATCGCAACTTTACTTTGGTACTCTTTTGGTATCCATCCAAGAGGGAAGTAGCCAATATTTTTGGTACTTTCAGGAAAACTCATATCCACGGCAATTTCCATCCGTGCTGCGACTTCTCCGGCAGCAGGCTTCATTCGTTGGACAATGCGAACGAGAACATTCTGCCCTTTCCATTCGCCTCTACTCCAGATATTAGGTTCTTGTTTGTGAACGTTGTAAGCATTGAAATAAGGCAAGGTGTCGGGGTTTTCTTGTAAATCTTTCACGATTTCTTCCCTGAATAAGTTGAAGACCAGTGAGCCAGTGCTAGCCTCAGACGCTCCGGTATGAACAGCTCGCCAGTAAGCAGCAGCCCAGCTTTTTTCGCTGAAAGCCTCGCCGTTAGCATCGGCTAATTGTTCAAACGCCGAACTTTTCAGAGCTTGATATTTTGCCGATACTTCACGGAGTTTGGTAGTGTCGCCATCGTTTTGCTTTTTCCATTCGATCGCAACCTTCATCTCGTCCGCGTATCCTTTGCGTTGCTCAAAAGCAAAATCTAACTGCTTTTGATCGACTACAACACCCACAAAGAGTGCATTTTCAAAGGAGTTGATGTTGATGTTGGTTTCCAACTGAGCTGGTTTCCAGTAGGTGTTAACGACTCTGACCAGGCGGGAAATAGTATCCATCGCATCCTCGGCAACGGCACAGGGTCGAGTTAGATAAACCGCATCCTCTTTAAAGTCTTTGAGCCAGGGGATTTTACCAGCATCTCCGAGACTGTTGAGATAGTCAGTAACAGCTTGCAAACCCTTGTCATTGTTGGGATATGCGGATTTTAATGAGTCAACCGCGATTTGAAGTTCCTGACTGAGGAAGTCGATAATTGCCATTTCTTTGGGAGCTGTCTGCATCCCGCCGGGAGGAATCATCAGGACTATTCCTTCAGCTCCCGCACCTCGGGCCCGACCCAGAAGTGAAGCAACAATCCCGGTGCTGTCATTCATGCTGTTAACCGCGACTTGTTGCAGAGTTCCAGGCAGCGCCATTTTTGGAAGCTTGTCAACGGATGGAGGTTTGTCAAAGTTGGCGATCGCATCTCTCAGAGCTGGATACTCCTTGGATGCGATGAGCTGAACAAAGTCCCCGTCAAAGTCTCTGCCCAAATTCAGCATGAGTTTTGTCGAGGCTGCCATCAATCCATAGCCTTTGGCATAAGTGCCTTCATGACGGTTGATCCAAAGCTGACAATCTCCCCAGTGGCGCATGGGGTTACAAAATACGATGTACTCGCCGGGAGCCATCCCCGGTGCACAAAACACTTTTTCCTTAAAAGTGGTTACGTTGTTAGCGTCCGTGGTTTCGTATTTTTGGAAATACTCATCAGGTTGCGACATCAGCGACCAAAAACGAACTCCGGCTGCTTTCGCTAAATTAAGCCAAACAGCGCGAAGTCTTTCTGCTACCTTGCCAGTTATGTACGGATGTAGTAGCAATCTCCCTTTTATGTCATATTTAATAATCTCCATCGCCGTGTTGACATACTCTGCCTCTGATTGAATGGAGTCGCCTTGTTCCTGCTCTAACTCTGCTTCAACCTGATGGATTCGCAACTCAGTAGCCAAGGCTTGAATAGAGTTAGTAGCTGCTGCTAACTTTTCACATTTCGCTCGAAGTCTGGTAATAATTTTGTCTTGTTCCAGTGTTTCAAACTTAAACCATTGAAATAGCATCCAACCTGCTTTTGCTGTGCGCTTTTCCGCCTCAAATACTAATCCACAGAGTAATTTATCTGTGTAGTTTCCGAGTGCTGGTTTGTTACCTTTGAGCGAACTCCAAGGTATGACCAAATCGTAGCCTGAGTCATCTAACAGAGGATTGTAGGCGATCGTTCCTTTTGCTACCCATTTTTTAAACGCTGCTATCCGAAACTGAATAGGAATATCAGCATCAATCTCATCAGGATTAAATTCTGCTGTTCCCGCACCGAGCAATTGCATGAATTCTCTGGAAGCTTTTGCGTGACTGTCTCCGCTGTTCCAGTGCCGTTTATTTACTGGATCATCTTGCGGATTGCCGTTACCATCTTTGGCTGTATCATCAACTATTACATAGTTGAATTCGCGACCAATTAAATGCTTACATCCTGTGTGAAGAATACTGCCGTAAATGATTCGTTTCCATTGTTCCGTTGCTAGAGTTCCATAATAGTCTTTCCCGATCGGAGCCAGATTGAATGTAAACCTGCCATGATTGCGGGAATTGCTAGCTAAATCCAGTTGATACCGATCGACTTTATTAGCTACAAATGGGTTAAGCAGTGCAGCATTTTTGGTACTTTCTGGAATCTCACCAATACAAAATCTATCTTTTCCAACATCTTTGTGCAAGCCTGAAAGCAAAGTATTTCGCAAAGTTACTTTGGGAGTATTCGCCCATTCTTTTGCGACGCAATCCCATACAGACAAAACAGCAGTAGTTGCTATTTTTGCCAGTGTTTCATCGGCACCGTACCAGTCGTATTTTAGGTCATATTCGGTTGGCATATCTGATTAAATGAAGTCCATAAAGTTGAGTCTATCTGTTGCTATTCGAGCAACTTTGTCGGCTCCTAATAATGCTGCAATTTCTTCTTGTCCAGTGACTTGAATTGGATTATCAGGATTAGTTAGATTATAACAAATGGCATACTCATTTTTAGCATCTATCCCCAGTCCAACAATTTGGCTCATAGCAAGTCGAGCAGTGTCTCGCATCTCTTTGGCTGAAGCTTTGAATTTCTCCAATATTTCGATCGCATTAGTGTCGTACATGGCAGCTACCATCAAATTAAATCGATTAGGATTGTCGGCTAAATCTCCAAAGATGTAGAGAGTTTTTGCTAGGGCGGTTTTGTTTCGCATGGCTAAAATAATGATGATCGAGACAATCAAAATAGGGCCTGCCATTGCCAGCAAAAACATCCAGGCAGTAACATTCATGTTTGTCGTACCAAAAACAGTCATCAACAAAGCTTCGTTAGCTTTCAACGCAGAAGCAGCAAAAAATCTTAGTGCTTCTGCTCCAGAACTGCCAGAAACTTTGAGAACAACCGAAGTTACGCAATGAGTGAGAGCTGAAATTAAACTGGCTGGCATTCCAATTAGATTCATACAATTGCTTAGAAACCAGCTTGCTATGCTAGAAATAATGCCTGCGGTAATCCCTACTGTTGCCAAAGCACTTCCTACAGCAACGATCGGCGCGACGACGGGAACAACTACCAAAGCGCTTGCATTTACTTTGATACTTCTGATTGACAAGATTCGATAGTTGTAAATTGAGTTGATAGCGTAGTTGCTATTACCTATTACTGTTCCTGTACCTGTACCTGTACCTGTACCTGTACCTGTTCCTGTACCTGTACCTGTTCCTGTACCTGTTCCTGTCGTAGAGCGTACAATTCTGGGAGAAGGGATAGGTGCATCACCCATAGCAACTAAACTTCTAGCCACATTGTTGTATTTAGATCGCGTTCTACGTCGATCGTCTAATTTTAGTCGTTCATCTTGCAATTCTTGGTAATATTTATCTCGTAATCTTCTAGCTTCTTCCTGCATTAGAAGCTTTTTTTGATTAATTGATCTCCAAGCCTCATCCATAGCGTAGTTAATTTTTACCCCGGTTTTGGACAATTCTGGGAGATTTAAGCTATTGTTGAAAGCATTTATGACATCACCATAGATACCTTTCTCTGTACTTGTAGAGATTAATCCAGCCAACGCTCTTTCACCAGCACCTGCTAAATTGGGATAAAGTTTGCTGTTGTAGGCACGGTTGATGCCGTGGGATGTTTCCAAGAATGCTGTTCCACATTGAGCTATCAGAAGAGGAAATGCTGCTACATTCTGCGATGACTGAAGCCAACCTAAAAGAACTTTAGCCGTTGGATGAGCCAACAATCCCTGAGTCAGCGGTTGCTCCAGGAGCCATTGCTGAGGAGCCTCCATTATCTTTTTGACTTCACTAACTCCTTTTAGTGATTGAAAATTAGCCCAAACATCATCGAGTGGATTGGTAGGCATAGTAAGTGTGGTTTGAGATATTTTTAACAATATTATAATTCAATTCACACACTTAATGCCTACCGTCATTAGCTAATTTTAAGAATTAGAGTTTTTTAAACTTTCTAGTTTAGCAACTCTATCGCATTCAGTCAGTTCAGGAGTAGAGTTTCGGGCTAGCCAGATCCATGTCACCTCATGAACTTTTGCTAATTTATCAAGTTCTTCCCACAAGTCTTGATTAGCGTTACGTTTCCAACCTTTAGCCATTGTGTTTACGACGTAGCTTGAATCCGAAAACAGTGTCACCTTACAAGGCTTCTTGAGAGCTTTCAACGCTTCAATCGCTGCTGTCAATTCCATCCGATTATTGGTAGTGGTTGTATCAGATTGACCACTAATCATTTTCTTGTTAGTTTTGTCTGGAATTGTGAGTAATGCAGCCCAACCACCTGGCCCTGGATTCCCTGAGCAAGCACCATCACAATGAATATTAACCACACTTTTTGTTTCAGTTACAGTTGTCATTACTTTTAACAAAAAAGAACATCAAAATCTAAAAGCGAAGCTACCTAAAACCTGAATTATTGCTATAATATAACAAAGAATTGGGGGGATTTATGTCAGAATACACAGATTTGTTGAGAGAATATGCGCGTTTATCGGTTATCAATTCTGGATTGTCGATCGAGAATTCTGAATTATTGAGCGAGAATTCGGAACTGTTAATAGAAAGTTTGAGGGTAAAAGCAGAAAATCTAAGACTGACTGAGCGGTTGGAACAAATGAACTATTTAGCAAGAGCAATGTATAACGATTTCAAACTCGATCAACCACATGGAAACTTGACAGAAAATAATAGAGAATCCTTAGAGCTGGAGAGTGGCGGGACTATCTATTTAGTTCAGTATCTCGATCGAAATGGAAAATCCTACATATCAACAGAAGGTTTTACACCAGAAGGTGACATAGCCCCTAAGCTTTATTATTTCGGCTATGCGGTCTTTTTCATGGTAGAAGAACTGGTACGACAAGGATTTAATAGTCTGCCTGAGAGATTTTCAACGTTGTTCGTAGCTTGCGGGGCGCGTAGCGCCATCGAAACCCAAAGTTTATGAACTATGTAGTCAAAGAATTTGAACGGGTGATGGCATATTATTTATAAGTCCAGCGAAGAAGTTCAGCAGTCAAAGAACAAAAATTTGATATTCATTTAGAAACTAAGGAAGTTTTACTTATGGACGATCGTACCAAACAACGGTTTGAAACAACTTGACGACCAATCGCTTTCATAGATAACTCCTGACTCCGCAAACTACGAATGCGTTCTCTCAAAGCTTCAATTTCAGCGGTCGATGGCGCTACGCGCCCCGCAAGCTACGAGTAGATGGTTCGACTTGCTTAGGCTGTAAGTCCCATGCTCTGATACTGCGCTGTACCTTTCCTGCTGTCGTGTTGGTATGTTTGGCTATCTCGGAATAAGATAGCCCTAGACGGTACAAACGGATTTGTTCTTCTAGAGTGCTCATCTATGAAAGCAGAATTATTAATAGACCTCTTGCAAAATAAATTTATGATATAATGAAAGGTTTTGCTCTAGCTGATTGAATCAAAACTCCTAACTTATTCTCACTCTTGTCTTGCAAGAAACAAGATAAAATGCTATAAAGCTCTGTTGGTCGTTACACAAGAAATAAATCATGAAAAATCAATTTTATCTAAATTTAAAACCTTGTGAA